>JAGADP010000189.1 GCA_017828885.1 Oscillospiraceae bacterium
CGGTATTCTGAACCAAGCCGAGAAGCTTGGCATCAATACAGCCGTGTTCTCCAACATCTATAATTTCGATACCTACTACGCGAACACGGAGGTCGAGAACCGCATCTACGACCTGATCGACTCGCGGCGGATCGACGGTCTGATCCTCACCGCCGAGTCCATCCTGAATCCGGATCTCCAGCAGTACATCTATGACCGGATGACGCGCCGGGATGTGCCGATCGTTGTCACGGGCGCCGAGATCCCGGATCTGTGCTGCATCAACAATGACGTAGGCGTCGATTTTGAAGCGATCACTCGCCACATTCTCGATCAGGATCACTTTACAAAGGTCGATTTCCTGACCGGCCCCTCCCATGTGGAGACCTCCCACATGCGCGTGGAGGGCTGCCGCAGGGTGATGGAGCAGCACGGCCTGACGCTGACCGAGGAGCACATCATTTACGGCGATTTCTGGTACAATTCCGGCGAAGCGCTCGCGCGGGAGTACATCTCCGGGAAGCGTCCGCTGC
This sequence comes from Oscillospiraceae bacterium, assembly GCA_017828885.1. GTDB lineage: Bacteria > Bacillota > Clostridia > Oscillospirales > Ruminococcaceae > UBA3855. The sequence continues at coordinate 513 of JAGADP010000189.1, forward strand.
CGGAGGTCGTGATCTGCGCCAATGATTACATGGCCTACGGGCTCATGGATGTGCTGCTGCCAAGCCATATCCGCGTGCCGGAGGATGTGAGCGTCGTCGGGTATGAATTTGTCGGCGAACGCTACTATCACTCCCCCATCCTGACGACCTATCTGCGCAACCGCTATGCCTGTGGACAGCAGGCGGTCGAGCTGCTTGCGCAGAAGATCAACGGTCATGTGCCAGCGGAGATCCCGCTCTCCGGCAAGATGATCTGTGGCAATTCCTGTCCGTGCGGCGCGGATGCGTTCTACCTCGACCAGGAGCTCAGCAAGATCCGCCGTGCACAGGAATACTTACAGCTCAATTTTGAATCGAATTTCGAGCAGCAGCTCACGGTCTGCCGCAGCATCAACGATTATATCCATGTCTTGCAGGAATTCAGCTATCTCGTCCGGGACTGCGTGGGCATCTACCTGTGCCTGCACGAAAGCTGGTACAGCGAGCATCCGGCCACGGAGGACGATGCGCAGATGCTCTGCTACCGCATCATCAGCCCGGAGGACGGCCCGGATACGCCGCTCCTGTTCCGGCGTAAGGCGCTCTTCCCGGAGCAGCTCCCCGGCAGTCTTACCATGACGAACCTGTTCTTTTCGCCGATCTTCTTTGCGGGGCGCTACCTGGGCTATTTCATCATCCAGTATGCCCGACCCGACAGCTATGACAGCGCGTTCGGTGACTGGCTGAAGATCGCCGCCAACGGGCTTGAGGGGCTGCGCATGAAAAATGACATCCGTACGCTGCTCGAATGCCGCAATTTGTCCGAGCATCATGACACGGCGACCGGCCTTCTCAACAAGACCGGCTTTGACAATGAGGCGGGTCTCGCCTTGCAGGAGGCACAGCCGGATGACAGTCTGCTGCTGCTCCTTGTACGCACATCTCTGTTCACGGACGACACAAGTATAGACAGCCGGAGCACATCTGTCCGGCTCGAAGCACAGGTCGTGGACTGCCTGCGGAAGATCTGCGCGGGCGGCAGCGCGTTTGCAGGCAAGCTTGAGGAGCGGCTGTTTGTGGTGTGCAGTGTCGGGAAGCATACTGATGCGGAAGCCGAGCAGATGACCGACAAGCTGACGACGCTCATCCTGCACACACCTTTATATAAGGAGCACCGCGAGGTGGATTCGCTCTGCTGCCACTATCTCTGCATCCCGGCGGAGAATGCCGATCTGACATTCGCGCTGCAAAAGCTGCGGGTGCAGATCCAGGAGACACAGCAGCGGCTCCAGTCGATCCATGCACATATCAGCTATCCGTCCTATGCCACGCTGCGCCAGTCGATCTTCCGGGATCCCCAGAACGAATGGGATGCCACGGAGGCCTGCCGGAAGCTGCACCTGAGCTACGGGCATTTCCGTGCAACCTACAAGGAGCTGTTCGGCATCAGCTTCCATCAGGATCTGATCCGCTGCCGCATCTCGCTGGCCAAGCATCTGCTGCTCACGACCTCGCTGAGCTTGCAGAATATCGCCTACCGCTGCGGCTACGAGGATGACAAGTACTTCCTCCGGCAGTTCCGCAAGCTCACCGGCATGACGCCGAACCAGTACCGCAATGCCTGATCGGCGGTGTACATATGGGATACAAAGAGCCCCTGCGTTCGTGCAGGGGCTCTGTTGGCTATGGTTTAGTTTTTCCTGAAATCCGAAAGGCGCACATCCTTGTTGCCGGCACCGACTGCGGCGGCGTAGATCAGAATGCTGGCCGCATCGGAGGCGTTGGTCACGCCGTCGCCGTTCACGTCGCACGACTGCCGCTGGGCATAGCCGAAGGTGGTCGGATTACCGCTGCCGAGGGAAGCGGCCTCCACGAGGATCAGCGCTGCATCGGATGCGTTGATGGTCATATCGTGGTTCATGTCGCCGAGCGCTGTCTTGTAGCACTCCTCCGGTACCTCGCGACCCGGATCCTCATCATCCGCCGGCATCCGCCACATGTGTCCCTGCGTCGAAACGATGAGCGTTACGTACAGCTTCTTGCCGTAGTAGACCTCGACGTTCCCGGAATTGGTGTACACCACCTCCGTGGGCGCCTTGCCCTGCTCCTCCGTGAAGTAACCGGTGACCGCTTCGACGATCTCCGGCACGCTGTAGCTGGGGGATTCCTCGAGGGGACGGTCATTCTGATAGATGAATTCGATCTTATCGCCGGTCTCGCCGAACAGGACAAAGCTGTTGTCATAGAAATCTTCATATTCTACGATGACCTGCCGGTAATCATACGTCTCTGCATGGTCAGCAAACGTCAGAACGACCTGTTCATCCGGCGTCAGCGCATAGGTGAACGTCTCGGTCTCGCCGGTGCTCATATCCTTGCGGCGTCCGTTTCCGTCCCGGAACTCATAGATGGACATGCCGCGCATATATTCGCCGGAATCGTCCCGTGTAGCGTTCCAGAGGCCGTTCGGGATGAGTTCGCCGTCCGGGCGTTCGAACTGCAAAGTATAGGTCGTCGGGAGAAGTCCCTCCTGAGAAATGGTGATCTCGAGTTCCTGCTTCGGATCGGTCTGGTCGGGATAGTAGCGGGAGCCGGACGGTACCTCGGTGCCGTTGATCGTGATGATGCCGGTCGCGGTGGGGATGAAGTAGGTCTTACTGGGAGAAGTCCGGTCGTATGCAATGTACAGGTCATCCTCGTTCAGAACGTCGATCGGTCTTTTCAGGTCGGCGTTGCTGAAGGACAGTGTCGTCAGATCCGCCTTCTGCTGCGAATAGCTCTGAGTGAAGACCTTCTTCTCGCCGGTATCCGCATAGGCGGTGATCGTCTGCTCGCCGCCCTCGTAGATGATGGGGCTCTCGTAGAGCCGATACTCGCCGCCGTTGACAGCATAGTAGATCGGCGCATCCTCCGGCGTGGAAAGCGCAATTTCGGTTCCTGCCGGGAGCGTCTTGTGATAATCGGAGAAGGTGACCTTGCCGCTCGTTACACCGAGCGCCTTGAGGCCGATATTGCCGACGATCAGCTCATCGTCGAGCGAATCGGTGAGGTGGCGGATCGGATAGAGATCGTCCCATGTCTGGCCGTCTGTGCTGACGTAGCTCTCCTTTTCATGGAAGCTCGCTTCGATCTGCTCCTTTGTCTGGATAAAGAAGGAATACTGCGTACTCGACTGCGGCAAGTAGCCGACCGGCTGATCCGGATGCATGCGGGCGCATTCGAGCGCGATGTGAGCACCCTGTGCGCCGGTGAGCTTCGCCGTGACGGAGAAGCGCTCCCCTGCCTTGACAAAGACCGGCTCATCGAGCGTGATCGTCTGGTAGTCCAGATGCGTCAGCTTGGCCTTGGTCACGGCGGACGGCGTGCCGGAGACGGGAGAATCGCCCGTCAGGCCGCTGTAGACCGTGATCTCGCAGTCATCGTCGATGGTGGAGCAGCAGACCATGACATCCGTGATCCAGGTATCCTCCTCGGCGGTGAAGCAGTTGGCGACATGCGCCTCGGTATCGCCCTCCTGTTCGATCTGCATGACGCCGCAAACGCTGTAGTCATCGAGCTCATACAGCACATCGTGGCGTGCAGCCTCTTCCATATCGAAATATGCGGCGATGCCGAACGAATAATCATCATAGGACAGCCACATAAAGCCGTCATCGCCCCAGGTCGTGTCCCAGCTGTTCTTGACGAGCCATGCGCCGTCATGCTCGGGGGTATAATGGAAATTCGATGCCGGGTAATCGTCATCCCAGCCGACAATGCTCATCGCATGCCCCTGTATATTCTCCAGCTCTTCTTTCTGAAGCGTATACTTGTGATCAAACGGCGCATAATAGCTGGCATGCACCGGGTCATAGACATCATACTCAAACATGGCGGCGTCGATGTCAAAATACAGCACATGCCCCTCGTAGACAGCCTGCTTGAGCTGCTGCCGCAGGTCGCTGCGGAACTCCTCCTCATACTGGAAATTGCCGTTGAAATCGTAGCGGTGCATATCCGTCACATGGAAGGCGGATTCCTGCTGGAGTTCTTTCAGGCTGCGGTCGAAATCCGGGATGCCCGAGCAATAGGGATAGTCTGCCTCCGGGACAGGTCCGACCCAGTTCACCATCATCGCATACAGGCGCTCCGTCCGGCCGCCGATATCGAGGTAGTCCTCTTCGGGCTCCTGGTAGCCGATCGGGCCGCAGTTGGCGTAATGTACCATATACCACTCGGAAAAGTCCACATGCGGGTCACGGGCGACCTCGTTGCTCTCGAGCGAGCTCATCGTGGCGAAGGCCCAGCAGGTGCCGTAGGGGTTCTGGTTCTTGATCCGGGTCACGAGTCCCTTGGTGCGCAGGTCGAATGCCGCCGGCAGGTCATAGACCTCGGCGGTCGCGGAAATGCTCGGCGAGGTGCTGCCGATGCCCATTGTCACATGGGGTGTGCAGTGCGCATCCTCTGCCGTGGCGGGCAGTATGGAGGCGCAGGATGCCGTGAGTGTCAGGCTGCAAAGGAATGCGATAGTGCGTTTGAGATGCATGTCGGTTCAACTCCTTTTTGATTTGTCATAGATGTCATCTCTCAGATGTAAATATGGTTGTGCAAATGCGTATACCCTATTATAGCATATCCTGACCGGAAATGCAACTGACCGATCGGATACAATTATGATAGAAAAGAAGCGCCCGCCGCTGCGGGAGCTTCTTTCCGGTTCGTTACTTCGCCCCGCCCTGTCCGTAA
>JAGADP010000190.1 GCA_017828885.1 Oscillospiraceae bacterium
CATCGAGATCCGTCGCATTCCCGCCGGAAGCGCTGCCCATAAAATGCGCATCATCCGGGCGCTGCGTCACATCCATATGCGCAAAGCCAGTCAGGTCGCCCATGATAGAATAGAGCTGCGGCTCGCCGTCCTCGTAGGCAGGGGACAGCATCTCATAGACCGCCGTCTCCTCGAGCCCCTGCGCCGCAAACGAAACGGTCACATCGCCGCCCGAGTCCAGCGCCGTCATATTTTCCGTGCGATAGATGGTCGCACCCGTGCCGTACATCACCCGGTCGGAGTGGAACGGGTCGATGCTCACATCCGTGATCCACCACCCGAGCTTGGCCTCGTCCCGTCCCCAGGTGAGCCAGTCCGCTTCGGCTACATCCATATGATAATGCTTCTCGCCGGTCTTCTCGTTGAACATCCCCGTCCAGCTCTCCCCGCCGTCCGTGGTACGATAAATATTATCGCCCGGATCCGACCAGTAGAACATCGTGCTGACAACGACCGTGTCCGGGTCGTTCGCATCCACGGAGATACCGCTGAACCCGCCGTATCTGCCGTCATTCTTCGGCGGCGTGATGTCGGTGAAGGACATGCCGTCAAATTTGCAGACAGCGCCGTCCGCATGATCGGCATTCGGCCCTGTATTGTCTGCATAGGCAAGATACAGCGTCCCGTCCGCCGAGAAATCCGCATGCAGAGGATACATCCCCGCCAGATTTTGCGGCAGCGCCTCCCAGCTTGCGCCGTCATCGGAGGAGCGGTAGATGCAATTGCCGTCCGTGTTCGCCACGCCTGCGTATACATCGCCGCGCACCGGATCAAACTGCACCCAGAGGATGCCGACAGCCGTATTTTCCTGCCGGTAATCGCCCTTCGCCGGGAAGGATGTCACCTCGTTCCATGTTTTGCCGTAGTCCTCGGACATCCAGAGCCCCGCATTGCGGGTACCCGCCCAGACATGGGCATTGTTCTTCGGATCCACAGCCATGCGCTCCCCGACGCCACGCCCATAGTTGTTGGCACCGCAGTCAAAGGGCATATCCACCTGTGTCCAGGTGTTGCCGTAGTCCTCGGAGGAAAGCACAGCACCTTTGCTGCCCATATACGTGCCGCAAAGCGCATAGACCCGGTTTGCGTCCACCGGATCGGGGGCAATGCTCTCGATGCCGATGAGGTTCCATTGATCCCCGCCGAGGTGATCGGTCAGCGCCACCCAGCGCTGCTGATTTTCGTCCCAGCGGTACGCACCGCCAATGTCCGTGCGGGCGTAGATGAGGTTCTCCTCCGCCTCGCTGTAGACCATGCCGGTGACATACCCGCCGCCGCCGATGGCAACATTGCTCCAGGCGTAGTCCGGCGGTGAAGCATCGCCGCACCCTGTCAGACCCGCCGCCAGTACGGCACACAGGCACAGGGCTGCATAGCGTAGTTTTTTCATACATCTCTCCATTCTTCTGTTTCTTCTGATGATAAGCCGAAGCCCGATCTCGTTTTTTTGCTCAAGCTTTTTTTTCGTAAAAAAAGCTTGCAGGGTTCCAAGGGACAGAGTCCCTTGGTCGCTCACCGCAGTGAGCAAAATCCCTTATCTCCGGTCAAGGTAAATGCTTACCCCGCCATTTTTCCCAAAGCATACCCTGCTCTTGACCGCCGCCCCTTCAAAAGGCGGCTCCATCACAGCCAGCACTTCCGCCAGCGAACGCTCTGAGCCCTCCGCTATCTCGCAAAGCGCCCCGAATCCCTCCGCCGTCCAGGTACCGTAGAGGTCATAGCCCTCCTGCCGGCTCTCCGTCCGGATGCAGAATCCACATCGTTTCAGCAGCCGCACCGCCTCTGCGATGTCACCGGCATCTGTCCCATACAGACAGTCGGCGACCCGGCTTTCCTTCCTGCGCCAGCTCAATTCCCGAACACCTGCTTTGCGATGTCCACGGTCTCCTTGGCATCCTTGGCATAGAAATCCGCCCCGATATGCTCGGCATAATCCGGCGTCAGCACAGCCCCGCCGACCACCGTCTGACACCACGGACAGCGCTCCCGCAGGAGCTTGATGGTGCCCTCCATCGAGGGGAGCGTAGTCGTCATCAGCGCCGACAGACCCACCAGCGGCGCATGGTATTTCTCCGTTGCATCCGCCACATCCTCATACGGCACATCCTTGCCCAGATCAATGACCCGGTAGCCGTAATTTTCCAGCAGGATCTTCACGATATTCTTGCCGATGTCGTGAATATCGCCCTTCACCGTCGCTAAGACGATCGTCCCCCGGTCAACGCTCTCGCTGCTCGTCGCAGAGAGATGCTCCTTGATGACCTCGAACGCCGATTGCGCCGCCGATGCCGCCGAAATGAGCTGCGGGAGGAAGATCTTCCCCTGTTCAAACTGCGCACCCGCCTTGTCGAGTGCCGGGATGAGCTGGTCATTGACGATGGTCATGGCATCGGAGGTGCCGAGCATCTCCTTGGTGAGCGACCCCGCCTCGGACTTCAGCCCCGCCGAGATTGCCGCTTCGAGCGTCATGCTGCTGCCCTGCGCCGCCTTGGGTGCAGGCGCCGTCTCCGCGCCGTAATGCGCAATGAAATCGACCGCATTCCTGTCGATGTTCGCCAGTAATTTATATGTACGCACCGCAGCCGTCATGCTGTCGATGTTCGGGTTGATGATGGGCAGAGAAAGCCCCGCATACAGCGCCATCGTCAGGAAATTCCGGTTGACGAGCTCCCGGTTCGGCAGTCCGAAGCTGATGTTCGATACACCGAGTACCGTGTGCAGCCCGAGTTCATAGCGGACACGGTGCAGCGCATGCAGCGTCTGCATCACGCCCTCCTGCTCCGCCGAAGCCGTCAGCGTCAGACAGTCGATGAACACATCCTCCCGCCGGATGCCGAGCGCCAGCGCCCGGTTCAAAATGCGCTCCGCAATGGCAAAGCGCCCCTCCTCCGTCTTCGGGATGCCGTTCTTGTCAAGCGTCAGCCCGACCACCGCAGCGCCGTATTTCTTGACGAGCGGGAGCACGGTATTCAGCGACTCCTCCTCGCCGTTGACGGAATTGACGATGGGCTTGCCGTTGTAGATGCGCAGCCCCGCCTCGAGTGCCTGCGAATCGGTGGTATCGAGCTGCAACGGCGTGTCCGTGATGCCCTGGATGGCCTTGACAGCGAGTATCATCATCTCGGTCTCGTCGATCTCCGGCAGCCCGACATTCACGTCTAAGATGTCCGCACCTGCGTCGATCTGCTGGATCGCCTGCCCGAGGATGTAGTCAATGTCATGTTCGATGAGCGCCTGCTTGAAGCGCTTCTTGCCGGTCGGATTGATGCGCTCGCCGATGATGCGCGGCTCCGTGATCGGTACGACCTTGTTGGCCGTGCAGACCGCCGATGGGATCTCCGGGTGCCGCTCTACAGGCTGCATGGCGGAGACTGTCTCCGTCATGGCACGGATATGCTCCGGCGTCGTGCCGCAGCATCCGCCGAACACGACCGCACCCATCTCCACAAAGCGCTTCATGCACTCGCCGAAGCGTTCCGGCGTGAAGTTATAGGTATTCGTCACCGGATCCGGCAGACCCGCATTCGGCTTGACGATGACCGGCAAAGTCGTCCATTTGCAGAGCTCCTCCACGATGGGCACCAGCTCCTCCGGCCCGAGCGAGCAGTTCACGCCGATGGCATCCACGCCCAGTCCTTCGAGCGTCAGACCCATCGCCGCCACGCTGCATCCCGTGAAGGTACGCCCGTTCTCCTCAAAGCTCATGGTGACGAAAATAGGCTTGCCGTTGCCGTGCTCCTTCGCCGCCAGAACGCCCGCCCGCACCTCGAGCAGGTCGCTCATGGTCTCGAAGACGATGAGATCGGCGTCCTTTCCGGCTTCGATCTCCTCCCGGTAGATGTCATAGGCTTCCTCAAATTTCAGGATGCCCGTCGGTTCGAGCATCTGCCCGATGGGGCCGATGTCGAGCGCCACATATTCCGCCCCGGAGGCTCTTGCATTCCGGATGGCAGCCGGGATGAGTTCTTCCACAGTATGGCCTGTTCTCGCCATTTTCAGGCGGTTGCAGCCGAAGGTATTGGCATAGACGACATGCGATCCCGCCTCCACGTAGGCGCGATGCACCGCCGTGATGGTCTCCGGCCGTTCAAGGTTCCACAGCTCCGGCACGCCGCCGAGCAGCAGTCCTTCCGCCTGCAGCATGGTGCCCATGCCGCCGTCTAAGAACAGAAAAGGGTGATTATCGAAAAGCTCTGTCATGCGCAGTGTACTCCTTTCGCACGATAGGGACAGGTTTTGTTCATGTTGCAGACCGCACAGCCCCGCTTGCCTTTCTGCACCGGCTGTGAAGACAGCCCGATAATGGCCGTCACGGTCTTGGATGGGATGAGCATGCCGCTCTCGCTGAGGGTCACGCCAAGGCGCTTTTCCGCATTGACCGTCCGCAGGAGGTCGCCCTGTACCGTCAGCGGCAAGTCGCCGTAGCCAGGGGAAAACCGCCATGTCGGATGCGTCTCCGGCAGCCCCGCAAGGATCTCCTGCTCTGCCGCATCGCAGAGCTGCTCGGTCAGAGCGCTCGCCATGGCATCGGTCATCATGCCCGCAAGGACATCCGAAGCCCCCGCCTGCCGGATGGCAGCTTCTGCCCCGGCCGAAAGCGTCGCACAGAGGATGACCGCCCGGTCACAGCCCTCTAAATGCGCAGCAATGTCCTGCCCCGTGAGCAAAAGCGTCGTCCCCTCGCAGAGGATGCCGTCCTCCGTCTGCCGGATCGGACAGACAAGGTGTATGTACCTCGGCGAAACAAGCGATAACAGACGCTTTTCGCATACAATCGCAAGCTCCTGCATCCGTTCATCCGGCTCGGTATGCATCCCCATGTAGCGGTAGGCCTGCGGCAGATCGACTTCCGTGAGCCGGATCATCTGCCCAGGATCCCGGAAACGGCTTCCGTGATGCGCCGTGCCACAAGCGGATTGTTCATGGTGTAGAGGTGGATGCCGTCAACGCCGTTTGCCGCCAAGTCCACGATCTGGTCGATGGCGTAGGCAATGCCCGCATCCCGCATCGCCTCCGGGCTGTGCCCGAAGCGCTGCATCATCACGGTGAATTTCCGCGGCAGCGATGCGCCGCAAAGGCTCACCATCCGCTGGATCTGCGCCGCATTGACCACCGGCATGATGCCCGCCTCGATCGGCACATCAATGCCGATGATGTCGCACTTCTCCCGGAAATCATAGAAGCTGTTGTTGTCGAAGAAAAGCTGTGAAATGAGGTGCGTAGCGCCCTTGTCCACCTTCTCTTTGAGGTGCCGCAGGTCGTCCGCCGCCGTCCGCGCCTCCGGATGTGTCTCCGGATAGCACGCCGCATAGAGCTTGAAGTCCTCCTTCTGCCGGATAAAGTCGATCAGCTCCGAGGCGTAGTGAAAATCATCCTTCGCCGGCATATCGGGGTTCTTGTCACCCCGCAGCGCCAGAATGTCGGTGATGCCATGCGCCTTGAAGTCCTCCAGTACCGAGGAAATTTCCTCCTTCGTGTAGGAAATACAGGGCAGATGCGCCACCGGCTTGATGCCGAACTCATTTTTCAGCCGGGCTGCCAGCTCACAGGTGAGCCGACCGCCGTTCAGGCCGCCGCCCGCGCCGTAGGTCACGCTGATGAAGTCCGGTTTCAGCGCCGAAAGCTCCGCAAAGGCGCTCGTGACCGCCTCGACCGGCGTTGTCGGCTTCGGCGGGAATACTTCAAAGGAATAAATCGGTCTTGTCTGTTCCATGCTTGTCTCCTTGCTCTATTGAATTGACCAGTCGATCTCCGCAAAGCCATGCGCTTTCAGAAATGCATTGGTCTGTGAAAAATGCCTGCACCCGAAAAAGCCCTTGCTGGCTGACAGCGGGCTTGGATGCGCACACCGCAGCACCAGATGGCAGGGATTCGTGATGAGCTCCGCCTTTTTCCCGGCCGGCGCTCCCCACAGAAGGAACACGATCGGATCCTCCCGCACATTCAGCAGCCGGATGATGTGATCCGTGAACGTCTCCCAGCCCTTGTTCCGGTGGCTGGCCGCCTGCCCGTCCCGCACGGTCAGCACCGTGTTGAGGAGCAGCACGCCCTGCTTCGTCCAGGGGATGAGCTCGCCGGAGCGAGGGTTGTTCTGGATGCCGAGGTCGCTCGCGATCTCCTTGTAGATGTTCAGGAGCGAAGGCGGCGGCTGAACGCCGTTTCTGACTGAGAATGCCAGCCCGTGCGCCTGTCCCGGCCCGTGGTAGGGATCCTGTCCGAGGATGACACAGCGCACATCGCTGTAGGTCGTATAGCGCAGGGCGTTGAAAATATCCTGACTCGGCGGATAGATCGTCGCAGTGCTGTACTCCTGCTTGAGAAATTCCCGCAGTTGCAGATAATAGGGCTTCTGGAATTCCTCTGCCAGCAGGACATCCCATTCATTTCCGATATTGACCACAGCGCACCTCCGTCTGATTTTTTGCATACACAATTATTATACCATACATCCGGGCAGAATACAAGGGATTTTCTGAATTTTCCACATCTGTATGCACAAAAAGATCCCGCCCCCGATCAAAGGGGCGGGAATCAAACAAATGATGCTTATTGGAACAACGTCTCCAGATCCGCAGCAAGCTCCTCGCCGCAGCCATCCCGGTACACGCAGACCTCCGTCTGGGGATGCAGCCCCTCATAGGTGAAGGGCATTTTGCTGCACAGCATCGCCGTTCCCTCACTGTCAGAGGCAGTCACATGGATCCAGTAATAAAGCTCATGTGTCTCCTTGTCATACTGCACCTCGGAGAGATTGCAAACCGGCACCGTATAGCCCTTTTCATAGAAGCTCTGGAGCTGCCCGGCGATCTGCTCCGCACAGTCCTGCGAGAAGCGGCCGCTGTTTGTGATGAACTTGCACCGTCCCGGCAGCCGCTCCATCAGATCCGGATCCTCCGTATACGGCGTAGGCGCTGTCATGAGCACCTCCACCACCGAACCGATGATGAGCTTGTGGTTTGCGATAAAGCGCAGCGCATTGAAGAGCTTTTCCTTGCCTTCCCCGCTGCTGCCGGTCATCTCGCAGCGGTACAGCCCGTCTATGTCACGCTCCAGCTCGAGATCCAGCATATCGCCGTTGGCATAGTGGATGACAGCGTGAGAAATAACCACACGGCTGTTGCCTTTTAAGGAAAGTTCATCCGAATACGCGGAACGGATGCGGATGCTTTTGACTGTGGTGTCGCCGTATGCCGCTTCGTAGGCCTCGGAGAGGAGCTGCACATCCTGCGCAGATTCCGTCTGGAGATAGCGTGCTTCATTCAGCGAGTCCGTCAGCACGTTGGCAGCATGCAGCACATAGCCTTCATAGTCCTTGCTTGTGAGCATCCGCACGAGCGGATACACATTGATCGTCTGTGCGACCGTCTCAAAGCTGGGGATGGGATCGCGCTTGACGACCTGCCCGACCGACAGCACGATCAGCACCAGCGCCAGCAGTCCGGCAGCGATCGATAGCAGCACGACCTTGATCTTGCTGTGCTTCATCTTCCGGCTGACCTTCTTCATGGCCGTGCCCTCATCCGGCACCGGAACAGCCTCAACAGCTTCCGCAGGCTGTTCGTAAAGCCGCCGGCACGCCTCACACGAAGCAATGTGCTCCTCGACCGCCTTCCGGGATTCCTCACTGCAAAGTCCCTCGGCGCACAGCGGCATCAGATCGCGGATCATTTCACATGTTAGTTCTTTCATAACAGTCCCTCCTGTTCCATTTTGTCCAGAAGCTTTTCCTTGGCGCGGAAATAAGTCACTCTTGCCCAGTTTGCACTTTTCCCGAACAGTGCCCCGATCTCCCCGAACGGCAGCTCCGCAAAGATGCGCAGCGTGAAGATCTCCTTGTAGGGCTCGTCTAAGTCATGCAGCAGCCGGTGGATCTCCTTCGCTTGCAGACGGTCACTGACCCGCTGCTCAATGGGATCGCCGTTCTCGACCTGCAAGGCCTCATCGAGCGGCAGATTTTTCTGCTCGGAGCGGCTGCAGTGGTTCAGCCAGAGATTCCGTGCAATGGTGCAGAGCCATGTCTTGACCGTACACCGCCCCTCGAACTGATCGAAATGCTCGATCGCCCGCAGCATCGTATCCTGCAAAATATCCTCCGCCAGGATCGGATCGCCGCAGAGCCCGAGCGCGAACCGGTAGACGTCCCCGGCATAGGTCTGATAGATCTCTTCGATCGCATCGCGCATCTTTCTCACCTCCTTCTGTTTATTAGACAGGTCATTCCCAAAAGTGTTACATATAAAGGAACTTTTATCAAAAATTCTTTGTCTATATGGCGAAGCCCAAAGATCGTTTTTTTGCTCAAGCTTTTTCGTAAAAAAGCTTGCAGGGATCCGAGGGACAGAATCCCTTGGTCGCTGTCCGCAGACGGCGAAATCTTATCCATAAAGCTGAGCCGCACCCAATACGGATGCGGCTTGAATTGAGTTATTCAGCTTTCTCAGAATAGCATGTAAAGATCTCATCGACCTTCTTCTCATCCTTGACCTTCGTGAAGCTGCTCACGAGCGGACAGAGGACAAGACCGAACAGCATGCAGAACGCGCCGGCATTCAGCGGAGAATTGAGCGAGAACGGCAGGTTCAGACCCTTGACAGCATCTACCACGCCCGGGAACCAGCCCATCAGGAACAGTGCGGTATGTGTCAGCGTGAAGAGCACCGCAAAGCCGAAGCATGCGCCGACGGCTGCCGGGGTGATCTTCTTGGAGTACAGACCCAGGAGGAACGGTGCCAGGAACGAGCCGGACAGTGCACCCCAGGAAATGCTCATGAGGGTCGTGATGTAGGCATTCTTGAAAGCTGCCATGATGACGGACAGGATCAGGAACAGTGCGATGAACACACGGATGATGAGCACCTGCTTCTTCTCGTCGAATTCCTTGCCCTTCTTGAGTGCTGCGGGCTTGATGAGGTCGAGCGTCAGTGTGGAGCTCGAGGTCAGCACGAGGGAAGACAGCGTAGACATGGAAGCCGCCAGTACCAGTACCACGATCAGGCCGAGCAGCGCCTCCGGAAGTGCCGTCTGGAGCATGGAAGGAACGATCGCGTCAAATTCGAGCTTGCCGTTCGGGAGACGGTCGATGTGCGCCATGATGCCGGTCGCCTCGCCCTCTGTGGCAAACAGACGGCCGAAACCGCCGATGAAGTAGCAGCCGCCGGAAATGATGACTGCAAATACGGTGGAAATGACCGTACCGCGCTTGATGGCGCCGTCATCGGAGATGGAGTAGAACTTCTGGATCATCTGCGGCAGACCCCATGTACCGAGCGAGGTCAGCACGACAACGCCGAACAGATTGATCGGGTCGGGGCCGAAGAGCGCGGCAAGCTTGCCGTCCGGTACGGC
>JAGADP010000191.1 GCA_017828885.1 Oscillospiraceae bacterium
GTTTTAAGGAATTCTATCTCAATTGGCTGGAAGAGGCGTGTCAGGAATATGGAATCGAGTTTTGAAGATAGGGAAACTCCTTTAAAGTAGCAGAAATAGCTATGCTGCGTTGAAATGTGGATTCCAATAATGCCGACTTGGAGAAGTGGGACAGTTCTTCTTCCATCTGATGATGTCTTCATATAAAATGGAAATGAAGCCCCCGAAAGAGTACAGCAAAGAAGAATTGAAAAGATTCAATTCGCCTCTCCTTATTGTCGCATCCGACAGGGATATATTCTTCCCTGCTGACTAAGTTTTCCCAAAAGCAAAGCAAATATTCAATGGCCAGATAATTACAATGAGGATCAACTGCATGCATCTTCCTTCTGAAAAGGCTATGTCTGCGATATTCAAACGTACTATACACTTCTTTGAAAACTCGGAATAGATACGATTATTGAGGCTGATGCGGACTGTCGAGATTGGTAACATTACAAAAGTATCACAAATCATCCCTTGCAGGCGGATCGTACAATGGCAGCAAGGTTATATGAAAAGGCGCTGTAGATCTTAGCGCATTATCAGCCAAATAAAAGGCCGGCATCAGTGCCGGCTTTTTATAGTAATTGCGCTGTACATTCTCGTATCAGCGCCGCAAAGATCTGCTCTGACGCGGCATCCCTGCGCAGTTCCGGGTGCCACTGAACCCCCAGCGCAAAGCAGTGTTCCGTCAGCGAGATTCCCTCGATCAGACCATCCTCCGAAACAGCACAGACCTGTATCCCGGCGCCGAGTGTGCGGATCGCCTGATGATGGTAGCTGTTGACACTCAGGCTCTCACAGCCGAGGATGGTATGCAGCGGTGTATCCTTCATGATCTGTACAGTGTGGACTGCTCTGTCATACGGCGGCGCCATGTGGTGTTCGGTCTTTGAAGGATGCTGCGAGGGCAGATCCTGCCAGAGCGTACCGCCGCAGAACACGTTCATCATCTGGATCCCCCGGCAGATGCCGAGCACCGGTGTTCCGGTATCCATCGCAAATGTCAACAGATGCAGCTCCATCACATCCCGGACAGCACAGAGCTCGCCGCAGGTCTCTGCGGCGGCTTCTCCATATAGCTCCGGCGAAACATCCTGTCCGCCCGTCAGTAGGAATCCCTGACAGCAGCTCAGGGCGTCCTCCAGCACCTCTTTCTCATCCGTCAGCGGCAATTGCATAGGGACACCGCCTGCCCGGAGGATATGCTCCGGGTAGCCCGGCAGCATCCACTGCGACTGCCGCTCGCTGTCCCAGAGCGGTACCATTCCAATGATCGGTCTCATAACACACTCCTATTTGATGATCTTGAAGCAGACCGTTTTCTCACTGATGAGCGGGTCGCTCCACGAGAAATAGATCGTGCCCGAAACGGGTGAACGGATCTCACTGACGAGCGTCCCGTCAAACGGATGCATCACACAGGCGAGCGGCTCCCCGTAAGCAACGGCATCGCCTACCTGTTTGTATGGTCGGAAGATGCCGCCGGCGTCTGCCTGTACCTGACAGGTCTGCTTCTCGCTCAGGAGCTCCGTCTGATAGCCGGGGCGTGTCTTGATGTGAACGATCCCAGCGGCATTCATAAAGCGGAGGATCGCATCCGTGACCTCCTGTGCGGAAGCCTCGTCGATCCGGTCGGTCGCATTGGAATATACCGAAAACGCCTTGGTCTCCCAGATCTGCCAGTTGTAATTGAGGGTCGTTGTATCATAAGGCCTGGGCTTGCGGATGAGCGCATAGCGGAAGCCGAACTGTTTCATCAGCTCCGCATCCGTAAAGCCCGTGTCCATCATTTTCACATGCGGCAAAAAGTCGCCCGACTGGTAAAAGCTCGCCATCTGGATGCCGTACTGGTACCCCTGCAGCTTCGAGAACACGCCGTCAGCGATGCGCTGTGTCGTTTCGCCGAAGGCATAGCCGGGGAACATCCGGTTGATGTCGGTATTGTCCATTGCCCAGAACCGCTTGCCGATGTTCATGCTGTAGTAATTGACGCACGGAACGACCATGATCTCCGTGTTCTCGGCAATTTTGTCCTCCGTTTCAAGCTTTTTGAGCGCCTGTACCATCCGGGAGCAGACATACATCTGCTGCACCTCGTTGCCACGCATGGCGCCCACAATGGCAAGCGCCTTCTGTCCGTGACCAAAGCGGTAACCGATCACATCAAGCTGTTCCCGATAGGGTGATCTCAGCGAATATAAGACCTTTTTTCTCATGTGGCACTTTCCTCCGGCATTAGAATTCTCGCTAAGAGCGAACCGCCGTACACGATCGGGTATTCCCGCAGCGTGAACAGAAGCCCCGAACAAACGGCGGTCACACGCTCCGTGACCTTCGAGGTCAGCGGGTCAAGGACATCGCCGATGTGGTCACCCTTCTGCACCGTATCGCCAAATGATACACATGGCACAAAAATACCGGCGGCATCTGAATTGACAAAGCCGACCTGCCTGCCGAGGGAGACAGCGGGCTCACGCACCGTTTTGGTTTCTCCTTTCCACATGCCAAGATGCTGCATCAGGTTCAGGATGCCGTCAAAGATCTGCTCACAGTAGGGCTTGTCGATGCGCATCCCTACACCCATTTCGACCACGAGCGTTTTTGTCCCCCGGCTGTTGAGGGTGTGTGCGAGCGTCGCTTCCAGAACGGTCGCCGATTCGTGAACCCAGACCAGATCCACATTCAGGAGCTTTGCCAGCGGCACGAGCGTGTCTGCTGTGGGGACACTGATGCGGATCTGCGGGATCTCCTGTAAGAAGATGTTGCTTGAATGCACATCAATGCAGACATCCGACCCGGCAATATCATTCACGATCACCGAGCAGATGACCTCCATCATCGTGCCGTGGCGTGTGCCGGGGAAAATGCGGTTCATGTCAATATCGAACATGGGGACGCCCCGCGTGATGGAGTCGATGCCCATCGGGTTGAGTGCCGGGTAAATGTCCACAATGCCGTCCAGTTCATCCCTGTGTGCATCGAGAAAGCTGCCGAGCATCCAGGCAAGATACTGCCCCTCGAGCTCATCGCCGTGGGTGCCGGTCACAAAGCTCAGGCGTGTTGTGCTCTTACCGGAGCGGATGCGGCGCTTCCGGATGTTCAGATGCTCATTGACTGCCAGCGCCGTGCTGGCAACGGTTTCGATCATGGGAATTGCCCCCCTTTCTCAGGATAGTACAGACCGCACAAGCTGCATCTGCTGTGTATAATTGCCGAGCATCACGCCCCGGTTGATGGAGCAGTCCGCAAAATCCCTTCCCTGCGACAGAACGAGATAGTTCTCACTGACCGGGCAGTTGTTGGAGGGGTCAATGCCCTCCCAGTGATCGGCATTCCAGTACTCCACCCAGGCATGGGTCTCGCCATTGCAATAGGCAAGCCCCGCCATATAGCGTGCCGGGATGCCGTGCAGCCGCAGGAACGAGATCAGCAGATGTGAGAAATCCTGACAGACCCCCGCACCTGCTGCCATCACTTCGGCAGCGGTGGTGCCGGAGCAGGTCACGCCTTTCTCATAGCGGAGGGTGTCGGATAACAGCTCCGACCAGAATGCAGCACAGGCGGCAGGATCGCTGCTGTCACATGCTGTACGGTGATCCGCAAAGAAAGCCTGAATCGATGCATCCGGCTTTGTCAGTTCCGAGGGATACCGGTAGCACGGCAGAAAATCGGTACGGCTCTGTGAGAGATCGACCTCCGCTCTGCCTTTGATCGTGAAATCGAGGAACCGGTGCGGCTCGTTGATATAACCGCTGATGACATGGTTCCCGAATGCATCGACCGTCTGACAGTACTGCGTCAGGGGCGTGATGTGCAGATCGTATTGCAGGAGCTTCTGCACCGGAGAATCCGGTGGAATGATGCGCAGTGCAAAGCTGTGGTCGTGGACATCATCATCAAACGTCAGCTTGGTCGTGTAGGAAAATGTGATCTGCTTCATGGACTCACCTCAAAAATGCGTTCCAGCTCATGGATCGCCTGAGCGGTATGCATGTTGTATCCTGTTTCACTGCTGAGATAGGCTGTCAGCTTTTCTAAGCGTTCCGGGTCGCAGCGGTAGGGTGTCCCCTCCGGCACGAACCGCAGACGGCGGCAGAGCTTCTGAAAGATCCGGGATACCTCCGCATAAGGCGCTTTCAGCCGCAGAGAAAGCATCAGGCGTTCCATCGACTTCCCGCAGAAGATCAGATTCCACGCCTCCTCGTCATAGACCTGATCCATGATGCAGCCCCAGAAGCTGTAGAAGGTGTCCTTCAGCGGCAGGAGCGAAAGCAGGATGTTTTCTGCATGTTCGGAGCGCTTCAGCGTATCCTTGGCGATCTGCAAAAAAGATAGCGCTTCCGAGGAGATCGCTTCCCGCAGGACGATGCCGTTGTCATAGGCTCGTTCAAGGCTGTAGGCGACGGCATCGCAGTTGCTTTTGTCATACAGGAAGCAGTGGAAAAATGCTGTGCTGCTGTCATAGCTGTCCGGGAGCCCGAATGCCGCAAGATACGCCGTATAGGCGGCCGTATCGTCAATGGTCTTATCATAAAGCCCCTGCAATGCTTCAAGCGTCCGGAAGGTGCGCTCCGTGTAGCGCCCCAGCCAGTACAGGCGGCTGCTGTGTTCTAACGAGATAGTACCCATGTGTCCTTGAATCCTCCTCCTTGTGATGAATTGACGACGAACGAATCCGGGTTCCGGGAAAAGCGTGTCAGCCCCGATGCCCAGACCTTGGTCTCCTTGCCGGTGAGTACGAATGCACGCAGGTCAGCCTTCCGCAGGACAGTCCGCCCGTTGTCTAAGATCGGCAGATCGAGGAAGTCGATGACTTCCTGTGCGATAAAGCGCCGTGGCTCTGCAAGAATGGTATCCCGCAGCTCTGAAAGCTGTTCCTTCGTCAGGTCAGAGCCGAATACCACACCGTAACCTCCTGCCTCGGAAACATCTTTGAGGACGAGCGTATCGAGCCTGTCAAGGACATACTGTCTGTCCTCGTCATAGAACGGCAGGTAGGTCGGCGCATTCTGTAGGATCGGTTCCTCGCCGAGATAGTAGCGGATCATCTTCGGCACAAAGTAGTAGATACCCTTGTCATCTGCCACGCCGTTGCCGGGGGCGTTGATAAGCCCGAGATTGCCGGAGCGATATGCTTCCATCAGGTTCGGGATGCCGATCACGGATCCCGGATAGAAGGTCAGCGGGTCAAGGTATTCGTCGGAAATACGCCGGTAGAGCACGCCGATCTGTGTCTTGCCGCCGTTATAGGTGCGCTGGTAGAGCTTGTTGTCTTCCACAAAAAGTTCATCATTCTGGACGAGCACAGCACCCGTCAGCTCAGCTAAGTAGGAATGCTCGAAATAAGCCGCATTATACCGACCGGGTGTCAGGATGGCACGGATGCCGCCGCAGTTGACATGCTCCATCGTATCCCGCAGCAGCTCCGCATAATTGCGGTTGTCGGTGATATGATGCTGTGCAAAGGCACCGGGACAGGCGATCCTCGTCAGCTCCCGTGCAATGAGCGGATAGCTCGCACCGGAGGGAATGCGCAGATTGTCCTCCAAGATGTACCACGCGCCGTCCTTGCCCTGTACAAGGTCGATGCCGGAGATGTGGGAATAGATCTCCCCCGGCGGTGTAATACCCTCGCACTGGGCAAGATAGCCTTTGGAGAGGTAGATGAAATCTTCCGGGATGATGCCGTCTCTGACGATCTGTTTTTCATGATACATATCAAAAAGGAACTTGTTCAGGGCGTTGACACGCTGAACAAGTCCCTTCTCGATCAAATGAAAATCCTCCGCAGGGATCACCCGTGGAATGGGGTCAAATGGAAAGAATTGTTCCTTGAAAACGCCGTTCTTGTAAATGCCGAACTTCACTCCATACCGACGGAGCAGCTCGTTGATCTCGCCGGCATTACCGATGGCTTCTGTAAACAGGGACTGAGCCTCCTCAGCCTGCCGGATCTCTGTATGGGTCATGGTCATTCACTCCTGTCTGTATGAATTGCAAAGGGAAACACAAAAACAAAGCGGCACTCCCCGATGATTACCGGGAAGCGCCCTTGCTTTGTATGTTATGATTATAGCACATCCCAGTGCAAAAGTCAATTTACATTCTAAGAAATATCCGGCAAAAGATTTCGCAAAAGCAAGAAATGCATGGCCTTTTCTTTTCCGGCTTGACAATGCGTACAGGCTGTGGTACAATGAACATATCGACAGGGTGGTCATCTCGGCTGCCCTGTCTTTTATATTAGGAGGGATATTATGCTGCACAACCGACAGCTTCCGATGATCGGCGGACGCATTTTGAAATCATCTCTTGCAGCCGTACTGTGTATTCTGGTCTACGAACTGCGCACGCTGCTGCCGATCGGTAACGGCATCCCTTTTTACAGCGTGCTGGCAGCGCTCTGGTGTATGCAGCCCTATCCCGATACGACCCGGCGCATGGCGGCACAGCGAAGCATCGGCACTTTGATCGGCGCGGCCTTCGGGCTGCTGTTCATCCTGCTCGGGATCCGGTCGCAGATGATCGCCTATCTGACGGCAGGTGTCATCATCATCCCGGTGATCTATGCCTGTGTACTGCTGGACAAGAAGAATGCCGCTTTTTTTTCCTGTGTGGTATTTCTGAGCATCTCACTGTCGCATTCCTTTGATGAAGCGCCGTATGTGTTTGTCCTGAACCGTGTGCTGGATACCATAATCGGGATCCTGATCGGCGTGACCGTCAACAGCTTCCGGCTCCCGGAAAAGCATGACCGGACAACGCTCTATGTCTGCGGTATCGACTCCGTTCTGCTGACAGATCATCCGTATAATGTCCCCTACAGCAAGGTGGAGCTGAACCGCCTGATCGACGGCGGTGTACAGTTCACTGTCTCCACCATCCACACGCTGGGCGAGGTGATCGCATTGATGGACGGCGTACATCTGAAACTGCCCGTGATCGTCATGGACGGGGCATTGCTGTACCAGATCGCAGAGCAGCGCTGCTGTGCGTATGAAGCCCTTGCACCGGATGCAGCGAAACGGGCAGAGGCGCTCATTTCTTCCCGTGGCGTGCAATGCTTTGTGACGGTGCTGCTCGATGAAACACTGCTCACCTATTACGGAGAACTCAGTAATGACGCAGAGCGATCGTATTACGAAGAACACCGGAGATCGCCGTACTGCCATTTCGTCCGGAAGCAGTTCCGGAATGCACATTCCGGTGAGCAGATCCTGCGTCTGACCGTGCTGGCTGAAACGGAACAGACTGCGTCAATGCAAAAAGAACTGACGGAGCAGTTGGGTGACACTGCCCGGGTGACCTGCTATCCATCCCCCTATCCCGGTTATTCCTATTTGAAGGTGATGAGCGCCGCTGCGACCAAGCAGACCATGCTCCGGCGGTTGCAGGAGCAGACAGAAATCAAAAAGGCCGTGACATTCGGGAGCATCCCCGGTGCCTATGATGTTCTGATCGATGACGGCGGAGGAGATGCAACGGTCAAGAAGCTCAAAAAGCTTTCCCGCATGACGAAGAAAAGCTGATGCACTCAGACCAAGACCCGCAGAAGCATCCAGCTTCTGCGGGTTTCTTCAATCAATCAGATCATTCTGGAACCGTGACAGATGCTCGAACGGCAGGATCTGTCTCCCTCGGAACAGACCGCAGCCGTCGTTGATGAGGTAATTGTCGATCGCCGTGAACATGTTGACCTCGACCTTAGAAAGATCAATGGTCTGGAGCTTTTGCACCCGGTCATAGGCTTCGTCAAAGATCGGGAATACGCCGACCGGGATCGCCTCGCGTCTGGCGCGGTCAGACTCCTGTTTTTTCTCGTAGCCGAAATGATTCGCCTCGCCGATCTCAGCGTGGTCGTCCATGTCCTTGGTGCGCAACTGCACCTCCGTAAAACAGCGTGCGACATTGTCGTACAGCGTGATATGGAGCGACTGGTAGCCGTGCGGACGGGTATTGCTGATGTAATCCCGGTAGTACGGGCGCAAACTCTCCTGCAGCAGCGGCGATTCGTTCTTATGTTCAAGCCCAGAGAGCTCTGCCGTGAAGCCGCGCTCCTCCAGAAATTCCGGCAGTACGTTCGCGATCTCATAAAGGATGCGGTAGGCGATCAGGTCGCGGAAGCACTGCAAATGGTTCTTGATGTCCGTCTCCGCCGGAAAGGTGCCGGTCTTTTCGTAATGATCGTAGATGTATTCCACGATGTAGCCATTGAACTTTTCCTCGGCGCGGATCAGGGACTTGATGCGTCCCTTGAACGTGAATGCCAGATACGGATCCTTCATAGCGATCCCTCCAAAGAATAAAGGCACTGCGGGAATCCACAGCGCCTTTGCTAATCTGTATTTATTATAGTGCAAATACTTGCAAATGTCAAGAACAACTTGAGAAAATGGGACAGTATTCTCGGGGTCTCCCTTTCTGCCCCTGTTTGACTTTCCGGCTTATCTGTGCTATAATTATGGATGTCAGATTTTTTCAAAAAAGTGAAACCTTTTTCTTTGCAGAAGTGTATTATGAGTGTAAGGGTCCTGAAAAGGCCGAATGAAACGTTTCAAAAAGGAATTGAAAGACATGACAGACGAAAAATTCTTACAGGCGTATGAGCTGTACAAGAAGACTGTTTTCTCCGTCATCTACAGTTATACCAAAAATGCTGATGATGCTTCGGAGCTTTCACAGGATACTTTCATAAGCCTCTACACATACGACGGTTCTTTCGACTCGGATGAGCATATGAAAGCATGGCTGATCCGTGTCGCCATCAACAACTGCAACAATCTGTTCCGAAGCAAAAAGCACCTCTCCGCTTCTCCCATCCCCGAGGATCTGCCTTCGGAGGAGCAGCATGAACCCGATGAGATCATCGACGTGGTCATGAAGCTCCCTGAAAAATACCGGATCCCGATCCACCTCTTCTATTATGAGGAGTACAGCGTCTGCGAGATCGCGGCGATCCTGGAACTCCCCGAGGCAACGGTCAAAACACGGCTGAAACGCGGCAGGGACAAGCTGAAAAAAACGCTCAGAAAGGAAGATTGGCTATGAAACAGAATCGTTATCAGAAAGCAATGCAGGACGTATGTGATAAGCACTTAACGCTCACAGCCGAGGAAATGCTTGCAAAAGCCAAGGCCTCTGCTAGTACAGAAAGGACGATCACTATGAAAAAATCTACGAAAAAAAGCATTATTTACAAGATCATCGGCATCTCCGCTGCCTGTGCAGTTATTTCGGGCACAGCAGTCACGGCATTGGGTTACGGCCCGCTCGGCGAGAGCTTCCGCAAGTTCTTCGGCATCGACAAGACGACTGAGGAGATCATCGACCAGGGACATTATGCCGAGATCGGGCAGGAGCAGTCCGACGGCGCTTTCAAAGTGAAGCTCGTTTCTGTCACTGGCGATGAGATGAACCCGAAGCTGTTTTTCGATGTTACGGTCAATGATGAGACCCTTGCGGCTAATAATGACACCCTCCGGCTTTTTGCATATATCCTCGATGAGGACAACTACCGGAACCATCTGGAGGACTACGGCATGTGGGACGGTGTCGGCACAAAGGATCCGGAGATAGGCGATCTCTACCATGTCTGCATGAACGGCGCTTCCGCCTTCATGGTGAACCAGCAGGAGGTCATCGCAGCCGTCAAGCAGATTCAATTTGAGAACGACCCCGAAAGAGAGCAGTATGAGTATGCAGTGAACATGGAGTACCGCTTCAAGGTGCCGGAAATTGCCCTGAAAGAATCCTGCCAGGCGTATTACGAGGACATCACGATCAGCAGCGGTGAGCTGAACTACGACCTAATGTACGGAGATTTCGGCGCTTATGAATCCATGCTCACGTTCAATTATGATTTCCTCGGCACATCACTTGCGGGCGGTGTGACGAACTACGACGATGTCAGCGAACAGTTCGATGCCTACTGGCATGACTTTGCAAAGGACTTCATCCTGACGGTGGACGGCACGGACTATGCGCCCCAAGAGCTTGGCTACAGCTATTGTGTGAACGACAGCGATGCCATCGGCGCAGGACGCTGCAGCACTTGGTTGAGCTTCCCGGGCATTGATTATGCAAATGCCGAGCTGATCACACTGACCGCCGGCGGGCAGACCTATACGCTCAAGGACGGCAAGGAAGAGGAATATGTAA
>JAGADP010000192.1 GCA_017828885.1 Oscillospiraceae bacterium
GTCGGCGGCGGCCATTCCATCGGCGTACCGCTGTCCGTGAGCGCCATGCGGTCGTATATCGTACCGTCGGCCTCCATGACCGTCCACCCCGTGCGGATGAACGGCACGGTGCTCGGCGTTCCCCAGAGCCTGACCTATATCGACCGGATCCAGGAGCGGATCATCCAGTTCGTCACCCGCCGGAGCCGCATCACCGCGGAGGACTTCCGCCGGCTCATGACCAACACCGAGGAGCTTGCGACCGATGTCGGTTCCGTGCTCTCCGGTCAGCAGGCGGTGGATCTCGGTCTGATCGACCGGATCGGCACGCTGAGCGATGCCATCGAAGGCCTGTACGAGCTGATAGAGGCTTTGCCGCCCCGTTACCCCGAACCCAAGAAAGGACACAACATTGGCTGAAAAGAAAAAGAATGCCGGCACAGATAAAAAGACACGTTCCGCCAAACCCGCGGAACCCAAGCCGGAAAAACTCCAGAAGGAGATCCCCGCCGCACCGCCTCCGCCGAGACGGTATGCGGGCAGCAACCAGATCTATTCCGTGATCCTGTTCGCCGCAGCTATTCTGATTTTGCTGCTTGCCCTTGTACAGGGCTCCAGCGGCTGGAAGGTGCTGCATGATGCGATCAAGGGCTTTTTCGGTCTGCCTCTGCTGCTGATCCCGCCGGCACTGTGCTACATAGCCGTGATGATCGACCGGGACGAGACCCCGCAGAAGCTCATGCAGCGCAGCATGAACGTGTTCACTGTCACGACCTTCCTCAGCGGCTTCATCGAGATCATGTTCGGCGGCGGCCGCTTGCAGGAAGCGACCTTCAAGGACTCCATGCAGATGCTCTATGAGGAGGGCATTAACTGGAGCGGCGGCGGCATGGTGAGCATCGTGGCGATGCCCCTGCAAAAGCTGCTCGGCGACGTCGGCTCCAAGATCACCATTTGTCTGCTGCTGTTCGTCAGCATCATGATCATGTCCCGGAAGGGCGTTTCCGACATTTTTGATTTCTTTGCGACCCCGTTCCGCCGTATGAAGGAGCTTTACGAGGAGGATCAGGAGAATGCCGGTCTCCTCGATGACTTCGAGACCGAGGTCGAGGAGGAGCGCATCCGCGAGGAGCGCGCCCTCGCCGAACAGGCCGAGGAGGCAGAAGCCCTCGACCTTGTGAAGAAGCCCCGCTCCCGCAAGTCGAAAAAGACCCAGGAGCCGCAGTTCCTCTCCGATCTGTCCGGCTCGATCGACGTTCCGATGGCCGACCCGGCCGCGATGGCACTGGACATCCCCGTGTTTGATGCGACCATTGACCCGGTGCCGGATGCCAATATGGTCATCACCGATTATACAGATATGACCGATCCCGCACCGCTCTCCGAGCCGATGCCGGATCCTGCGGATGAAGATCTCGAAGCCCTCATCCGTCAGGCGACCGAAAAGCCTGAAAAATCCGATAAACTAAAGAAAAAGACCAAGGAAGAGGAAAAGCTCGACGCCATGCAGGAGATCGCCGATGAGGTCGCCCTCCAGCAGGCGGGGAGCACTCCCGAGCATCCCTACCAGATGCCGCCGATGGACTTCCTCAAGAAGGGCAAATCCCACGCCAACGACCCCGGCGCCGCGCAGGAGCTGCGTGAGAAGGCCGATCTGCTCCAGCAGGTCATGGAGAGCTTCAATGTGGAGGCGCGTATCACGAACATCGCCCGCGGCCCGTCTGTCACCCGCTATGAGGTGCAGCCTGCCGCCGGTGTCAAGGTCTCCAAGATCACGAACCTCTCCAATGACATCGCCCTGAACTTCGCAGTAGAGGGCGTCCGTATCGAAGCGCCCATCCCCGGCAAGCCCGCAGTCGGCATCGAGGTGCCGAACACCCACCGGGATATGGTATCCCTCCGCGAGCTGCTCGAATCGCCGCAGTTTGCCGGTTCCAAGAGCAAGCTTGCGTTCGGTATCGGCAAGGACATCGCCGGCAATGTCATCATCGGCGATATTGCAAAGATGCCCCACATGATCATTGCCGGAGCGACCGGTTCCGGTAAGTCCGTCTGCACGAACTCCATCATCATGAGCATCCTCTACCACGCAAACCCGGACGAGGTCAAGCTCATTCTGATCGACCCGAAGATCGTTGAGTTCCGTGTCTATGACGGCATCCCGCACCTGCTCATCCCCGTTGTCACCGACCCGAAGAAGGCCGCCGGTGCGCTCAACTGGGCGGTGCAGGAGATGCTCAAGCGCTATGATATCTTCGCCCAGAACGGCGTCCGTAACCTTGCCGAGTTCAACGAGATGTGCGAGGACGAGCCGGAGATGGAGAAAATGCCGCAGATCCTCATCGTGATCGACGAGCTGGCCGAGCTGATGATGACCGCCTCCAAGGAGGTCGAGGATGCCATCTGCCGTCTGGCACAGCTTGCCCGTGCAGCAGGGATGCATCTGATCATCGCCACCCAGCGTCCGACCACGAACATCATCACCGGCCTCATCAAGGCAAACATCCCGAGCCGTATCGCGCTCTATGTCAAGTCGCAGATCGACTCCCGCGTCATCCTCGATGTGGGCGGTGCAGAAAAGCTCCTCGGCAACGGCGATATGCTCTACCTGCCGAACGGCCAGCCCAAGCCGGTGCGCATCCAGGGCTGCTATGTCTCCACCGCGGAGATCGAGAAGGTCGTGAATTTCATCAAGTCCCAGTCCGAGAGCGAATACGATGAGAACATCATCGCCGCCGTGGACGAGCTCACCGTCAATACGCCCGAGGAAAAGCAGGCTGCTGCCGATTCCGAAGCTGCCGAGGACTTTGAGCTTGACAAGGATGCGGACATCATCGAACAGGCGATCGAGTTGGTCGTGAACGTCGGACAGGCATCCACCTCCAACCTCCAGCGCCGTCTGCGGCTCGGCTACGGCAGAGCGGCAAGCGTCATGGATAAGCTGGAGCAAATGGGCATCATCGGCCCCTATGAGGGCGCCAAGCCCCGAAAGGTGCTCCTGACCAAGGAACAGCTCAACGAGCGCAAGCTCCGCAATATGAAGTAGATTTAGGAGGGAGGCATGACCTTGCTCGGTCAGCCGAATCGTCAGAAATTACCCAAGATCCCGGGAGATCCCAAATCCAAGAACATCATCATCTATGCCGTTGTCGTGGCACTGCTGATGGTCGTGGCGCTCATCAGCGGCAAGCTCCACATGGAGTACAAGCCCGATACTGACGGCAAGACCGCCGAAGCGCCCTTCCGGGTGCATGTGATCGACGTCGGACAGGGTGACAGCATCCTTGTCGAAGCAGACGGCCACGCCATGCTGATCGACGCCGGCGAGCCGTCTGCCGCCCCGAAGATCCTGCAATACTTACAGGACAAGGGCATCACGAAGCTCGATTACATCGCAGCGACGCATTTCCATTCCGACCACATCGGCGGCATGGCGGAGGTCATCAAGGCATATCCGCCGAAGAACATCGTCGAGCCCGTCTGCCCGGATGAACTCCTCCCGGTGACGAGCATCTACGAGCGCTATCTTGACGCCGCCGGAAACTCCGGCGCCCGCTACCGCGCTTTGCAGGCAGGCGACCGCTTCAAGGTCGGCAATGCCCGCATCACGGTCGTCGGCCCCGTCTCCGCCGAAGCGGAGGATCTCAATAACACCTCCCTTGTGCTCCGTGTGCAGTATGGCGACTGCACCTGCCTGTTCACCGGCGATATGGCATTTGCCGAGGAGGAGACGCTCCTCTCCCGCAAATTCGACCTGCACGCCGACTTCCTGAAAGTCGGCCACCACGGGAGCTCCACATCGAGCAGCGAGGCTTTTTTGGCGGCAGTCGATCCGGATTATGCCGTGATCTCCTGCAAAAAGGACAATGACTACGGACACCCGCACAAGGAGACTCTTGAACGGCTGAAAGTCCATACCGATAAGATCTACGTCACAGCGGAAAAGGGCGACATCGTCTTCCAGTACGACCCGTCCACAGGCAAACGCCGCATCGTGACCGGAAAGTGAGGCATCCATGTTTGTGATAGACCGCATCGAGGACAGCTATGCCGTTCTCGAGCAGGACGGTACCTTGCAGAACATCCCGCTCACCGCACTTCCTGAGGGCGTCCGTGAGGGCGACATGCTCGAGCAGCAGGGCGACAGCTATGTCCTCCGCCCGGAAGCAGCCGCCATGCGTCGGGAGCTGCTGGCACAGCGGCGGAGAAAGCTCCTCGGAGGTGCGCCATGAGAACGCTCATCATCGGCGGCGGCGCGGCAGGCTGCTTTGCGGCGGTACAGGCTGCGGCAGCAGGGGAGGAGGTCGTCCTCCTCGAGCGCAATGACCGCCTCGGCAAAAAGCTGCGCATCACCGGCAAGGGACGCTGCAACGTGACCAACGACTGCGACCGCGACACCCTGATGCAGAACATCCCGCACGGCGGCCGCTTCCTGTACAGCGCCTTCGCCGCCTGCTCCCCGCAGGACGTGATGGCCTATTTTGAAGGCCTTGGCATCCCGCTGAAGGTCGAGCGCGGCAACCGCGTGTTCCCCGTGAGCGACCGTGCCTCGGACATTGCCGATGCATTGGCAAATGAGATGCGCCGTCTGCATGTGGAGCTGATCCACGACCGCGTGACAGCGCTCCTGACCGATCCGGAGGGACGCTGCTGCGGCGCTGCCTGCGGGAAGAAGGAATATGCCGCCGACCGTGTGATCTTAGCGGCAGGCGGAGCGACCTACCCCGGCACCGGCTCCGAGGGAGACGGCTACAAGCTGGCATCCTCCGTCGGCCACACGGTCACGGAGCTGCGCCCGTCCTTCGTCCCCCTCGAAACGCTCGAGCGCGACTGCGCCGAGATGATGGGTCTCTCCCTGAAAAATGTGACCCTGAGCCTGCGCCGCAACGGAAAGAACGTCTTTTCCGAGCAGGGCGAGATGCTCTTCACACACTTCGGCGTCTCCGGGCCGCTCGTCCTGAGCGCCTCCGCTCATATGGAAGGTGAGGGCACCTGGACGCTCCACATCGACATGAAGCCCGCCCTCACGCCGGAGCAGCTCGACAAGCGCATCCAGCGCGAGATCACCGAAGCCCCGAACAAGGCGCTGCCCTCCCTCCTGCGGAAGGTCGTGCCGGCGAGCATGGTCATGCCGCTGATCGGAAGGAGCGGCATCCCGGCGCAGACCCGCGGCAATTCCCTGACAAAGCCGCAGCGCACGCGCATCTGCACCGTGCTGAAAAACTTCGACTTCACTGTCCGCAGCACCCGCCCGATGGCGGAGGGAATCATCACCCGGGGCGGCGTCCTCTGCAAGGAGGTCGATCCCAGGACGATGCAGTCCAAGCTCGTGCCGGGTCTCTATTTCGCCGGCGAGGTGCTCGACTGCGATGCCTACACCGGAGGCTTCAACCTCCAGATCGCCTGGGCGACGGCATACCTTGCCGCCCACGCATCCCATCAATAACAAGGGGCATTGCCCCAATGATCATACAAAGGAGTACATCATGAAAACAGTGAACATTGCCATCGACGGCCCGAGCGGTGCCGGCAAAAGCAGCATTTCCAAAGCAGTCGCTACCGACCTCGGCTTCATCCATGTGGACACCGGTGCCATGTACCGTGCCATCGGTCTCTATGCGCTCCGGCATGAGTGCCTCGAGCCGGAAGCCATCGAGAACGTGATCGAGGACATCACCGTCGAGCTGAAATTCATCGGCGGCGCACAGCGCGTCATGCTCTGCGGCGAGGATGTGACCGACTACATCCGCAGTCCCGAGGTCTCTATGGCAGCCTCGAAGGTCTCCGCCGTTCCGGCAGTCCGTGCGCATCTGCTCGATCTCCAGAAGAAGATCGCCGCCGAGAACAACATCATCATGGACGGCCGCGACATCGGCTCCGTGGTACTGCCGCACGCCGACCTCAAGATCTTCCTGACCGCCTCCGCTGAGGAGCGCGCAAGCCGCCGCTACCTCGAGCTGCGTGAAAAGCCCAACTGCCCGACCTACGAGGAGATCCTCCGCGACATCGAGCAGCGTGACTACAACGACATGCACCGTGCCATCGCACCGCTGACCAAGGCGGACGATGCCGTCGAGGTGGATTCCACCAGCATGGGCTTCAACGAAGTCGTCGAGCGCATCACCGACCTGATCCGCGAGGTCATGGAGTAAGCCATGTATTACATCGTAGTATTCCTCGTGCGGATCGCCATGCATATCTGGTATGATCTGCGCATCGAGGGGAAGAAAAATATCCCGAAGGGGCAGGCCTTCGTCTACGCCTCCAACCACCGCAGCTACGCCGATCCCGTTCTTGTGACGCTGGCCGGCCGCGGACGGTTCAGTTTCATGGCGAAAACGGAGCTGTTCGAGAAAAAGGCCTTCGGCTGGCTCATCCGCCAGCTCGGTGCGTTCCCGGTCGAGCGCGGCAAGGGCGATATGGAAGCCATCGACAAGGCCATCAACAATGTCCAGAACGGCGTCAACCTCCTGATCTTCCCGGAGGGCACCCGCAGCACGGACGGCAGAGTCGGCAGAGGCAAGACCGGTGTGGCGCTCATCGCCGCAAAGGCCGGCGTAGATGTGATCCCGGTCGGCATCACCTTCACCGGGAAGCTCCACTTCCGCAGCAAGATCATCGTGCGGGTCGGCGAGCCCATCCCGGCCGGTACGCTTGCGCTCGGCGAGGGGCTTTCGGACAGGGAGCTGCTCCGCACGCTCAAGCGTCAGGTCGTGCCGCCGATCATGGACGGCATCAAGGCGCTCGTGGACGAGCCCGCGGCGCTGCCGATGAAGGAAACGGAGGAGGAGAAAGAGGATGCCTGAGATCACAGTTGCAAAGACCGCCGGCTTCTGCTTCGGCGTGAACCGCGCAGTGGATATGGTCTATGCGGCGCTCGCGGAGGGCAAGCAGGTCGCCACGCTCGGCCCCATCATCCACAACACCGATGTGGTCAACGACATGACCGCCAAGGGCGCAAGGGTCATCGAGGATGTCTCCGAGCTGCGGCCGGGTGAGTACGCCGTCATCCGCTCCCACGGCGTCGGCAAGGACGTGTACGACGCGCTGACAGCGCTCGGTAATCCGGTGATCGACGCGACCTGCCCGTTCGTTTCCCGCATCCATAAGCTTGCCGCCGAGAAGTCCGCCGAGGGCTATTACGTGCTGATCGCCGGCGACAGGAACCATCCTGAGGTGCAGGGTATCATTGGTCATTGTGAACAAGAATTCGATGTTTTTGAGGATCAATTTGTGCTAAAGGGCGTTTTTGAAAAGAATCCGGAAAAAAAGCTTGCAATTATGTCGCAAACGACTTATAATAGGATAGTATGGGGAGAGTGTTTAAAGGTTCTTCCTGACGATGATCCGAATATCGTTGTCTATGATACGATCTGTACGGCAACAGGTCAGCGTCAGACCGAAGCAGCAGCACTTGCTGAGAAGTCTGATCTGATGATCGTGATCGGCGGCAGGCACAGCTCCAACACCAAGAAGCTGTACGACATCTGCTCCGGTATCTGCCGGACGTATCTGATTGAACGTGCGGACGAGCTTGACACTTTAGACCTATCTAATGCCGCTCATATCGGCATTACGGCTGGTGCATCGACACCGGCGCATATAATTAAGGAGGTAGTAAACACCATGGACGAGATTCTGAACAAGGACAACATTACTGAGGAGGAGTTCGATTTTGCGCAGGCACTCGATGAATCCTTCAAGAAATTACATACGGGGGCAAGAGTCAAGGGCATCGTCATGACCGTGAACAACAGCGAAGTGATCGTTGATCTCGGCGCAAAGCAGACCGGTACTGTACCGGCCAGCGAGCTGTCCAACGACCCCTCCAAGAAGCCCACTGATCTGGTAAATGTCGGCGATGAGCTCGATCTGATCGTTATCAAGGTATCCGATCAGGACGGTATCGCTACTCTGTCCAAGAAGAGAGTAGACGAGCAGGCTGGCGTTGAGAAGGTCATCAAGGCCAAGGAAGAGAACACTGTACTTGAGGCAGAGGTTTCCGCTGTTGTCAAGGGCGGCGTGAACGTATTCTATGAGGGTGTCCGCATCTTCATCCCGGCTTCCCAGACCGGTCTGCCGAGAGAGGCTTCTCTCGATGGCCTGAAGGGTCAGACCGTGAAGTTCATCGTGATCGA
>JAGADP010000193.1 GCA_017828885.1 Oscillospiraceae bacterium
CTTGACCGCCAGCTTTTCGGCGGGCTGCCTGATCGTTTTCTCTGCCATATTGCGATCCTCAGTTCAGGATAAACGTGATCGGTGCGACATTCTCGGTCGTACCGTCCTCGTTATGGATCGTCACCTCGCCGAAGATACCCCAGACCAGCGCGCCGGTCAGAAGCAGCAGGATCGCAATGAGCGTGACCCACACGCTCGGTGTTGTGACGCGGATATAGTCATCGAGCTTTTCGGGGGAGGAAACCTTGTCGATGCTCTCTTGTCTGAAAATGTTGTTATTCATGGTGACCTCCTTTGTGTTTCTGAAAACGCACCGCGCAAAGGCTTCTAAAATGAGAAGCCTTTGCGTGTGCGCAGTCTTCAAGTTTTGACTGGTAATCAGCGCCAGTTCTTGTTTATATCCGTTCCCTGGCTGACAACCTTGACCGATTTTGCTGCCTGCGGCGAATACATCCTTGATGAAGACGAAGTCTTCGTCCCTGAGCTGAACTTGAAGAGGCCGGGAAGCGTCTTGGTAAAGAACGTCGTTACAGCATCATCCATGGCGTTCATATTCTTTATGTTGGTTGCCATCCCTTCTTCCTCGGAGACACCGGGCTCTTTGAACAGCCATGCAAGGAACTCTCTTTCAGTTCCGCCTGCGACTGTCTCGACATCTTCGTCAGAGAGCTCGCCCTCCTCGGCGTTGGCTGTGACCGACTGCATAAGACCAGCGAATTCCTCCGCCGTTGCGTCACAGTCGTTCTTTTTCAGGAACTCCTCCAGCGCCTCCACGCTCGAAATGGTACAAAACTCCTTCTGGAGTGCATCGGACTCTCTGATCTCCGCTACAAATGCTTCTAATGCTTTCATGGTTTTGTCCTTTCCGCCCTGTGGGCATTGTTTATCGTGCAACCGCCTTGGCGGTTTACATCCGTTTGTGTTGATGCTTAAAGTATTTCCTTGACCTTATACTTGGTAGCCTGTGTTGAGAACTGACCGCAGCATGAGCTGGGGCCGGTCGGACCAAAGGAAAAAGCATCAACGAGGGTCTTAGTAAAAAACGTAGAAATAGCACTGTCCGCATCATCAAGACCTGCCTGAACCTCATCACCGCAATCAAACCAGAAGTCCAATATAGCGGCTGTGTACGTTCTATAATTGGCTCCACCTGTAACATTCTCAGCTTCTGCATCGGTGATCTCGCCTTCATCGGCATCCCCGATTGCATTCTGATAAAACGTCTCTAACTCGTCGATCGTTGTCTCGCACTCGTTGTCCTGTAAGAAGGCAGCAAGATCGTCACGGCTCTTGATCGCCATCATCTGGTTTTTCAGCTCCTCGGAGCGCACCGTCTCTGTCAACAGTTCTGCTAATGTTCTCATGATGATGTCCTTTCCGCCCTGTGGGCATTGTTTATCGTGCAACCGCTGTCTGCGGATCACATCCGTTCAGAAGATCGAGATCACAGGCTCATGAGGCGGGGTCTGCCGTCCTCGGTCAGCTTGGCATCCGGGCTTTCGGAGAGCAGCATGACCTCCGGCTGGTCATCGAAACCGGCACCTCTTCTGCATACAAGGTCAGAATAGAAGCCGGCAGACTTCTTGGTGATATTCGGCAGATTCACTGCGGTGCCGCCTCTGCGACGGAACAGATGCGTAAATAGCCCAGTGGTATTGATGAAGCCCATACCGCCCTGAACGTCCTCCGCTTCTTCGTCAGCGATCTCGCCCTCCGTCTGGTCGTCAGCGATCTCTGCGTACACAGACTGCATGTAAGATGCAAACTCCTCCGTTGATGCATCGCAGCCATTCTGCTTCAGAAAAGCTGCCAGCATCTCATTGTCAGAGATGTTTGCAAATTCTGTCTGCAGCGCCTCGGAGTTTCTGACCTCTTCCATAAATGTCTCGATCGTTTTCATAAGATCATTCCTTTCTGCCATATCGGCATGATAATCGTGATTGAACTGAAAGCATTCTGTATTTCTGCCTTCATTTGTTAAGATGCAGTTCCCTGGAAAAGGGATACTGTTTTTTGAAAAAAACTTTTTCTCACTTCACCGCATCAGCACTTTCAGGCGATCCAGCGCCTTTTTGTGCAGCTTCTTGATGTACGGGTAGGAGAGATCCATTGCCTCTGCGATCTCCGTCAGCTTCTTTTCGCTGTAGTAGTGCAGCACGATAACGTCCCTCTCCCGCTCGTCAAGCTGTTCGAGCGCATCGGCAAGCCGGCCAAGCGTTTCCGCATTGAGCACCTCCGCTTCGACGTCTGTCTCATCCGCCAGCGTTTCGGGGATCTCCTCACTGCTGCGGTTCGAGCGGTAGTATCCGGCGACCGTGTGTCTGGTGATCATATAGATCCAGCTCGATACCGCCTTCGGCTCGCCGCTGAACTGCTCTTTACTGCGCATCACGTTCAGGAACACATCAGCGCAGAGGTCTTCCACATCTGCGGGATTTCCAACACGGCTCCGGATATACGCCGTGACCTTCGGCGCATACTCCTGATAGACCGTCTCCCAGTTGACTGCCACGCTGATCATGAGCGTTTCTCCTTCTCCGGATCAGCGACCTGTGTACCAGCCGCATTGAGCAGATCAACATCATCGTCCGAAAGCTCGCCTTCGTCCTGCTCCGCAAAGCCGGCACGCTTGTTGGCATCATCGAGCATGGCTTTCAGCCGCGGATCCTGCTCAAACTGCTGATAATCAAACAATTTGCGTAATTTCAGTTCCATGTAACCTCCCTCCCTTTTCGTTTCTGTCTGTTAAGATGCAGCAGAAAGCAAAAGAGATACTGTTTTTGCATGTTTTTTTCAGCAACAACAAAAGCGCACCCCGCGGGATGATGGGATCCCGCAGAGAGCGCTTTTATCACTGTGTACGGCGTATGCCAAAAGGGCGCAGTTAGGCTGTTTCGTCCTGCTCAGTTTCGTTCCGTTCTGTTCGATCATAGCAGACCAATGCAAAGCTGTCAACCCCTTTATTCTAAATTCATAGAATTTTCGCATCAGCACATCCTTGTCTTGTCAATTTATCCTATTATAACACATTTTGTCACAGAATTCAAGTAGTTTATACAAATTTTATTAAAAAATGCTGATACCAACGCTATACTGCCGTTTATGCCGCAGCTACCGTCTCCTGCAAGGATGGAAAGGAGCTTCCTGACCCAGAACGCTTGCAACGATCGGTCAGGTGTGCTATACTCCAGGCAGATCTGTTATTGGGATCGTTCCGCGCCTGAGTATGTTTGCAAAGGCTGTTCGATCCCCCGCCTGAGCCAGATTTTTGACCTGCTAAAAAAATAAACACCGCAAGCACAAAACTTGCGGTGTTCTGGACAGGGGCACCAAGATTCGAACTCGGGACACGTGGTTTTGGAGACCACTGCTCTACCAACTGAGCTATACCCCTATCGGCGACTATATTATTATAGCACAACGCTCCTGTTTTGTCAAGCATTTTTTTCAAATTTCTCAAAAAATTTTTCGCAGTCGCAAGGTGCTTGACAACCCGGCCCGAATCGGCTATAATAAAGTATATCTGACCGGAGGTGCGATCATGCTCCGCGAATTGTTCAAACCCAAAGACCTCTCCCGCCGCTGTGCCATGCTCGACACGATCC
Organism: Oscillospiraceae bacterium; assembly: GCA_017828885.1. Lineage (GTDB taxonomy): Bacteria > Bacillota > Clostridia > Oscillospirales > Ruminococcaceae > UBA3855. The sequence goes on from JAGADP010000193.1 coordinate 3,606, forward strand.
GGGGCTTTACCGTCATCAACATGGTATTGTTCCACGCGGCGTGGGATCTGGTGTATATCTTCGGCGTCAACTGGCCATGGTACCACGGGCAGGGCGCCTATATCTGGCAGCAGTGCATCTGCTGGACGTTCATCTTCCTGTCCGGCTTCTGCGCAGGCATGGGCAAGCATACGCTCCGGCGCGGGGCGATCGTGTTCGGGCTCGGCGCTGCCATCACGCTCATCACGGCGCTGTTCATGCCGGAGGAGCTGATCGTGTTCGGTGTGCTGACGCTCATCGGCTCGTCCATGCTGCTGGTCGGGGCGCTCAAACCCGCCTTGCAGAAGATCCCGGCACCGCTCGGACTGGCACTGAGCGCGGTGCTGTTCGTGGTGACGCGGCCTGTCAACCACAGGGCACTCGGACTGCTCGACCATTCGCTCATCACGCTGCCTGACGGGCTGTACCGGAACTACATCACCGCCTATTTCGGCTTTCCGCAGCCGGAATTCTATTCGACGGACTACTTTTCACTGGTGCCGTGGCTGTTCCTCTTCCTGACCGGCTTCTTCCTCTACCAGCTTGCCGGCGAGAAGATCCTGACGGTCAAGTGGAAGGGCATCGCGCCGCTGAATTTCATCGGCCGGCATGCACTCGAGATCTATGTGGTGCACCAGCCTGTGATCTATGGGCTGCTGATGGCGTGGAATGCGCTGCTGCAGCCGCTGTTCGCATGAGAAAGGACTTGCTATGGCTTCTTCCAAGGATTACCTGACATTTGTGCTGGAACAGCTTTCCGGCCTGGAGGAGATCACGAGCCGCGCAATGATGGGCGAATTCCTCCTGTACTACAGAGGAAAGCTCTTCGGCGGCATTTATGATGACCGGCTGCTGGTCAAGCCCGTTGACCCTGCCGCGGCGCTTCTGCCCGATGCGCCCCGCGAGCTGCCCTATGAGGGTGCCAAGGAGATGCTCCTGGTGGAGCAGGTGGATGACCGCGCATTCCTTGAGGAGCTGGTCACTGCCATGTATGATGCCCTGCCCGCACCGAAGCCTAAGAAACAGGGCAAGAGAAACTGATCGGAGGTGCAGAACATGCACGGAAAAATCATCGTCATAGAAGGTCTCGACGGCTGCGGCAAGAGCACGCAGCTTGAACTGCTCCGGAAGCGCTTTACCGGGTGCCGGTTCCTGACCTTTCCCAACTACCACTCCCCTGCCGGCGAGATCGTGACGGAGTACCTGGACGGCAGGATCCCGGATCCCGATCCCGCACACAGCGCCTACTCGGCCAGCACGTTCTATGCGGCTGACCGCTACATCAGCTACCGGAAGGACTGGTATGTGGACTATACGAGCGGCAGACACATCCTCTCCGCCCGCTACACCACATCGAACGCCATCTACCAGATGACCAAGCTGCCGCCGGAGGAATGGGATACCTACTGCGCATGGCTCTATGACTACGAATACAGCAAGCTCGGCATCCCGGCGCCGGATCATGTGATCTTTCTCGATGTGCCGGTGGAGGTGTCGCAGCGCCTGCTGAACGAGCGCTATGCCGGTACGGACGGCAAGAAGGACATCCACGAGGCCGATCCTGACTATCTGAAGCGCTGCTACACGGCTGCACAGTACGCTGCCAAGCATGATCCCTATGCGAAATGGCATACGATCGACTGCTGCGAAGGCGGTGCGCTTCGTTCGCCGGAGAGCATCCAGAACGAGCTGGCAGCGAAGATCGCGGAGATCCTGGGCGAATGAACTGTCGCGCACATGATGTGCTGCAATAGGATCCTGACCCGAAGGAGGTGATTTTATGAAGTACGTATGCGATGCATGCGGCTGGGTTTACGACGAGGAACTGGGCGATCCGGAGAACGGTATCGAGCCGGGCACCAAGTTTGAGGACCTGCCGGAGGACTATGAATGTCCGATCTGCGGCGTTGGCAAGGACATGTTCTCTGAGGCATGAGCTGCAACAGAAAAGCCGGTGCAGGATCGCACCGGCTTGTTTGTTCGGAAAAATGCAGAAAGCACTTTTATTTTTCAGGAAAATGTGGTATAATACTTATGCGTTCCGCTTCTTGTGGATGCTCTCCTCACTGATCTTGATGAGGTTGAGCAGAGAAGAGGAATACTCCGGATAGGTCTGCGAGAGGATGGCTGTTGTGAGGTAGAGGACGTCGTGATCCTTCACGTAGTCGTTCTCGCCGATCGGGATACCGCTCGAGGCGGCCTTGATGTTGGCTTCGTTCATGCTCACGATGGCGCTGGCATCATCATTGGCCACGACCTTCGGCACGGAAAAGAGCTTCTGGTCATTGTGCGGATTCGCGTTGTAAACGATACGGAACAGCTTGTAGACGTTGAGCATCAGATAGGAGGAGATCTCCTTGATGAGCGTGATGCTGTCCGCCTTCTGTGCCAGTGAGAACAGCAGGCTGATGGAGTTGTTGATGATCTTGCGGTTGAACGCAACGACCTCCGGGCTCGGCATGCTGTTGTTGCCGTCGTCATCGGGAATATCCTCGATCGAGAGCGTGCGTCCCTCCGGCTCCGGTGTTCTGCCAAGCAGATAATCGCAGGATACCCCATAATAATCCGCGATCTTTACCAGGAAATCCAGACCGCATTCCCGGATACCTTTTTCGTAGTGCGAAAGAAGCGCCTGCGAAATACCGAGGTCGGCAGCCGCCTGCTTCTGGCTGATCTGGCGCTCCTTGCGCTGCAGAGCGATAATTCTGGGAAAATCCGAATTCATGGTAAAGCTCCTTCCTGATGTGAAGTGTCCTGTGCTGCAAATTGCATCCCCTTGCACGAAATTTGCCTACTTATATATTATACCGCAAATTATACTTTCTGTAAATAGCGCAAATCGTGGAAATATAATGAAAATATCCATCGCCCATTGTGCAAAAACACAATAGGCACAAATAATATACAATCGTTTTGTCGATCATTAACAAGGAGGCCATTATGAAAGGTTACCATCTGAGCCTGTACCGTCACGGGCGTACCCGTGCGAATGACGAGGGCATCTACATCGGGAGCACGGACTATCCGCTGACCGACATGGGCAGCGCCGAGCTCTCCGGCAAGCTGGATGAATACGAATACCCCCGCGTGCAGCGCGTCTACAGCAGTCCGCTCTGCCGCTGCACCGAAACGGCGGAGATCCTCTTCCCGGAGCACGAGATCTACACGATCGAGGAGCTGCGCGAGCTGAATTTCGGCTTGTTTGAGGGCAAATCCGCCGTCGAGCTGGTCGGCCGTGAGGATTACCGCACCTGGATCAAGGGCGGTGCGCCCGACGTCCGTCCGCCGGAAGGCGAGAGCGCCGAGGAGCTGTGCATCCGCTCCTACAAAGCCATCGGCCGCATCCTCATGGACATGATGGACAATGACTTCAGTCATTGCGCTGTTATCACGCATGCGGGCGTCATCAGCAACCTGATCGCCTGCTTCGGACTGCCGAAGATCCCGGCCAAGGATCTGCACTGCGAGCCCGGCGAGGGCTTCGAGATCATGCTGACCGCACAGATGTGGCAGCAGGCACAGGCCTTCGAGGTGCTCGGCATGACGCCGTATTCGCGCTGCTGATTATTGTCGGCTTACGCCGACTCAGGAGGGGCTTCTCGCCCCTCCTAAACCTCCCCCGGCAGGGCGGTGACCGCCCTGCACCCGCATCTTTTTCGCTGATACATAGGGGAAGCTCTGCATCAAAGAGCGATACCTTAACAGCATATTCCGAGAAGAAGAAAGGGGTTTTTATGGGGTATTATCGGGAACTGCATCATTTTTCCCGAAAAGCGCTGCGGGGGCGGTACCCTGCTGCATGGGCGGCTTCGATGCTGCCGCTTCTGCTCCGGCTCTTCGGGCTTC
>JAGADP010000194.1 GCA_017828885.1 Oscillospiraceae bacterium
CGATCGCGGATGCATCGCCGAGGGGCTGCTCCATGTTGTACATCGTGTAAGGCACGATGTCAAAGAACTGCTGCGGCGTGATCTTGGCAACGCTGTGCTCCACGCCGAGGAGCTCAGCGGTCTTGGCAGCGATGCGGGACTCGTCGAAGCGCTCCTCGTCATAGCCGCAGGAATCGGCACGCTTGGCATCACTCATCGCCAGGACGTAGGAGGAATCCACGCCGCCGGAGAGGAAGGACTCTGCTGTTTCGTCCGCCGTCTTTACCTCGCGCATCATCTGCTGGAGGGTCGTGTGGATCTCGTCCGCCCAGTCCTCGAGGTTCTTGCTTTCGTCCGGGTGGAAGGTGGGCGTCCAGTAGCGGTGCAGCTCCAGCTTGCCGTTCTTGAAGCTCAGCCAGTGACCCGGCATCAGCTTCTTGATGCCCTTGAAGAAGGTATCCTCGCCGGCCACATAGGTCAGCGTCATGTAGATCTGGAGCATGTCGATGTTGAGCTCCTTGACGAATCCGGGCTGCTCAAGAATGCTGCGGATCATGGTGCCGTACAGCAGCTTGCCGTCAGCGGTCTGGTAGTAGTAGAACGGCTTGGTGCCGAACTGGTCACGCAGGCAGAAGAGCTCGTCTGCTTCCGTGTCATACAGGGCGAAGGCGAACATGCCGTACATGTGGTCAGCCATGTCCTTGCCCCAGGTCTCATAGGCCTTGACGAGGATCGCCGGCTCGCGCTCCTCACGGGTCATGGTATTGGAGAGCCCCAGCTCCTCGCAGAGCGCCTCCCAGTTGCGGATATGGCCGCGGTATTCCTTTACTTCGATCATAAGTGCACCTCGTTGATGAAAGATTTCCCGATCCTGTTCAGTATTGGCGTTGCTTCAAAACGACTTTGTTCCGTATTGATTTCCCGCCGATGGCGGGAAATCAATACACCAGGATCAGGATGAAATGATTCTGCCACATGATATGCAGCAGTACAGTCTCCGATTCCTATTATAGCACATTCCGGCGGGTTTTGCAAGCAAAAGATGGAGGTTCCCGCCACAAAAGCGAAAAGTACTTGTGGATGCAGCATAGAAATCTGCATCTGTTTTTGTGCATTCCTACAAATTTGTGCCTCCTTTCAAAAAATGTGTCAATTTTTAACCTTCTGAGGTGTCTTTTTTTATGACAGACAAAAAATGCTTCACAGAAGGCCTTGACAAATTACACTAACTGTGCTATTATAAATAATACAGTTAAGCAAAGGAAGTGGATACCTTGTCCGATACATCCCAAAAGAAGCGCAGGCTGCTCCGGGAAAAGATCACAAGCTGGGTCTGGCTGACACCAAGCCTGATCGGCGTGCTGATCTTCTTCATACTGCCGTTCTGCGTCGTGATCTATTATTCCGTGCTGGATAATCCGATCTTTGCCAATTTTGTGGGGTTTGAGAATTTCATCAAGCTCTTTCAGAATTCCGCATTCCAGCTCGCCGTCAAGAATACGGTCATCTTCTCGGTGATCGCCGTGCCGCTGTCCGTGGTGCTCTCGCTCTGGATGGCATTTGCGCTCAATTCGCGGATCCCCGGCAAGAGCTGGCTGCGATCGTGCTTCCTGTGCCCGCTGATGGTGCCGATCGCATCGGTCGTGCTGGTGTGGCAGGTCATCTTCCACAACCACGGCACGCTGAACCAGATCACGGAGGTGTTCGGCATGGCGCCTGTGGACTGGATCAAGACCAACTGGAGCTACGGCGTTCTGACGGTCATGTTCCTCTGGAAGACGCTCGGCTATAACATGATTTTGTTCATGTCCGCCATCGCCGGCATCCCGCAGGACATCATCGAGGTCGCAGAGCTCGAAGGCGCGAGTCGGTTCTACACCTTCCTGCACATCAAGCTGCGCTACCTCTCACCGTCCATCCTGTTCGTGACGATCCTGTCCATCATCAGCTCGTTCAAGATGTTCCGTGAGGTCTACCTGCTCTCGGGCGACTACCTCGAAAGCATGTACCTCTTGCAGCATTTCATGAACAACACGTTCAAGTCCCTCGATTACCAGAAGCTGTCCAGCGCAGCCGTGCTGCTGTCGATCGCCATGATCGTCATCATCGGCATCCTCTTCCTGATCGAGCGTAAATACGGGGAGGATGTGGAGGAATGAAGCGTTTTCTCAAAAAGCACCTTGCAACGGCGCTGCTGTTCATCTTTGCGCTCATCGCGGCGCTCCTGTTCATCATGCCGACCGTGCTCACCATCAGCAACAGCTTCATGACGGAGAAGGAGATCATGGCCAACTACGGCGCCATGATCGAGAATGCCTCCTCCGACAAGCGAAGCTACATTTCCGAAGATCTGAACCTGAAATTCATCCCCGACAAGGTGAGCCTCCAGCAGTACACGACCGTGCTGTTCAAGAGCCCGGACTACCTGCTGAAATTCTGGAACTCCGTGATCCTCGTCGTGCCGATCACCGTGTTCCAGGTGCTCCTTGCGGCGGTGACGGCCTATGGTTTTACCCGTTACCGGGGGCGCGTCCGGGAGATCATCTTCTTTGCGTACATCATTCTGATGCTGATGCCCTATCAGGTCACGCTGGTGCCGAACTACCTCGTTTCGGACTGGCTGGGCATTTTAGGCACACGGTGGGCGATCATCCTGCCGGGCATCTTCTCGCCGTTCTCGGTCTATCTGCTGACCAAGATGATGCGGCGCATCCCCAAGGCGTACTTTGAAGCCGCAAGACTGGATGGCGCCAGCGAGATTCAGGTCTTTTTCCAGATCTGTCTGCCGCTCTGCCGGAGCGCGATGCTTTCGGTCGGGCTGCTGGTGTTCATCGACTACTGGAACATGGTCGAGCAGCCGCTCATCTTGTTGGATGACGAGGCAAAATACCCGCTGTCGGTCTTTCTCTCGCAGATCAACACCGGCGACGTGGGACTGGCGTTTGCAGTTGCAGTTGTGTATATGATACCCGCCCTGCTGCTGTTCCTCTATGGTGAGGAGTATCTTGTGGAGGGCATTACCTATTCGGGCGGCGTGAAGGGCTGACCCTGACTACCGGGAGGAACAAATCATGGAAGAAAAGAATCCGAGTGTGAAAAGACGGGAACGCATCAAGACGATCCTGATCATATTCTTAGCGCTTTTGTTAGTGCTGACATTTTTCTCGAATACCATCATGAACCACAGCCTGCCGCGCGTTTCGGCGCAGTATGGCGGCTATGGCTCGATCAGCGAAAAGGTGCGCGGCTCCGGCGTTGTCTCTGCCAATCAGAACTATGAGGTGACCGCAGAGGGCAACCGAAAGATCAGCAGCGTGGCCGTGAAGATCGGCGACGAGGTGAACGAGGGCGACACGCTCTTTGTGCTCGAATCGTCCAAGGATGACGAGACCGTCAAGGCTGCCGAGCAGGAGCTCGAAGCAGCGGAGATCGCCTACCAGAAGGCGCTGCTGACTGCTGCACCGGACTATGCGGACAAGAACCAGGACATCGCCGATGCCCGTGAAGCGCTCCAGACGGCGACCCGCAAGCTGAACGATGCCAAGCGCCAGAGCTCTTCTGCCATTTCCGAGAGTGCCTATCGTCAGGCAACGGCTACGGCAAAGTCTGCGGCAGATCGTGCGCAGAAGCTCGCCGGCTATCTGACGGCCATCGAGAGCGGCGAGCTTGATTCGATCCCGTCCGAGTATCGCTCCGGCATCGAGGATGCTTATGCGGCGCTCCAGGATGCCAGCGCCAAGGCTGCGGAGGCACAGGCCGATGCGGATGCCAAAGCGGCTGCTGTCACGGTGTCTTCTGCCGAGCAGGAGGTGACCATCCGTTCACTCGAACGTGAAGCAGAGTCCGCTGATATGGCATATGACCGCGCCAAGGCAGACTACGAAGCCAACAAGGACACCGAGCTCCAGCGCCTGATGGAAGATGCTGAGCAGAAAGCCCGCTATGCCCATGAAGATGTGGAGAATGCCAAAAAGGCACTGACAGAGATCCAGGCCAAGGAAGAGGATGCACGTCAGGCGAAGGAGAAGGCAGATGCTGCGGCCGGTGCAAAGAATACCGCACAGCAGAGCTACGACACAGCTTCCTCCGGGATCAAGTCGATCCTCCGAGCCGACATCGAAAGCGCCAACCGTGAGGCGGATGATGCCAACCAGATCGTCAATGCCTACGACAGCCAGAACAATGCGGATATTGACACCCTCGAGGAGAATGTCCGCACCTGTGAGCGTACCTTGCAGACGGCGCTGACGACCCTTGCCAAGTCCAAGAAGGACGATGACCTTGCCAAGCAGATCGCAGACCTCGACCTCGAGAGCCAGCGCAATGACATCGAGCGCAAGAAGGATGCACTTGCCGACCTGAAAAAGGATGCCGGTACGGTCACTGTGACCAGCAAGAATGCCGGTGTGGTCAGTGCGGTGAATTTCTCCGCCGGTGATGATGTCACGGATGGCGCAGTGCTCTGCTCCCTCACGCTGACGGGCTCCGGCTACACGCTGCAATTCAGCGTCACCGCCGAGCAGGCCAAGAAGGTCAAGCCCGGTGTCAAGGCCGAGATCACCAACAACTACTACAGCGACATGCAGGCCATCCTCCTCACCAATAAGGCGGATACGACCAATCCCGGCAGCACCGATCGCATCCTGACCTTCGAGATCACCGGACGCGACGTGACAGCAGGGGAGATGCTTGCGCTCGTGATCCCGTGCTCGAGCCAGAACTATGACTGTGTAGTGCCGTCGAGTGCGATCAATGAGGATAAGGACGGCAAGTTCGTCCTCGTTGTCAGACCCAAGAACACGCCCCTCGGCAACCGTTACTATGCGGAGCGTGCCGATGTGACGATCCTGGCGACTGATGAGATCAACAGTGCTGTACAGGGCAATATCAACTACTCCGACTTTGTCATCACGACCTCGGAAAAGCCCCTGAAACCGGGCGACCAGGTACGCATGGAGGACTGACATGAAGATCGGTAAAAAGCATATCGTCCTCTGCGGCTCTGCGGCGGCTTCGCTGCTCGTCAGCGGGGTGCTGGCGGTCGTGAGCAGCGTTCTGGCCGGCAGTCTGCAAAGCCAGCGCGCTGCGGAACGGTGGGCGGACGGCGGCGATGTGCCTTATGCACAGGTCAGCGTCTTTTCCGGGAGCGATGCGGCACTGTACGAGGGGTCAGTCGATTCGCTGCGGGAATCCGTGACGAACGCCCTGAAACAGGCAGCAATGGAGCAGCAGAAGGACGGCCCGCGCCTCTGGTACGATGCCTACAGCACCCACGGCAATGACCTCATCATGAAGGGCACAAAGCGCGGCAGCGTCACGGCGGAGATCACGGCAGTCGGCGGGGACTTCTTCATGATGCACCCGCTGCAGCTCGTGGACGGGAGCTATATCGGCAAGGATGACCTGATGCAGGATCGGCTCGTCATCGACGAAAGACTGGCGTGGGATCTGTTCGGCTCCTCGCAGGTCAGCGGCATGACGATCGACATCAGCGGCAAGCACTGCCCGGTGGCGGGTGTTGTCCGTCTCGAGCAGGACAGCGCCTCCCGGAAGGTCGCAAGTGACGCCCCGCAGGCATTCATGTCCTACACGCTGTACAATTCCCTGACCGGCTCCGACAGCAGCTACGGCGACTACTACGGGGACTACGGTTCCTCCGCCGGTATCACCTGCTACGAGATCGTGATGCCCGATCTGGTGCGCGGCTATGCCAAAATGCAGGTGACCGACGCGCTCGGTGAACCGTCCGACATGTACATCCTCCAGAACACC
>JAGADP010000195.1 GCA_017828885.1 Oscillospiraceae bacterium
CTGGGACTCGCCGACCTCGAAGCTCTTCATGAAGCCCTTGGCGCGGAGCTTGTCGCAGAGCATCGCAGGGATCTCCTCGGGGACATCCGGCTCGGTCATGTCATACAGCTCGAAGTCATGCTTCTCGGTGATGTTCCAGAACAGGTACTTTCCCGCCGGGAGCACCTCGGCCAGCAGCCCGTCCACACGGTGGATAGCGATGCAGCCGTCCGGCACCTCCTGCGAAACGGTCTGCGCAGCAAATTCCGCGTCACGCTTGCAGGCAGCCAGCTCCGCAGGCGTGAACACCTTGGTGAGCTGGTCGGTCAGCTGCACACGGCGCACCTCGCTGCGACCCTTCTCAAAGGCTGAGCTGTCCCAGAAGCGGTACTTGCCCGGGGTGAGCATCTTCTCGAAGACGCCGTCCTTGAACAGGAAGCCGCGCTCGCTTTCTTTTATAATGTATACCATATATCTAACCTCCTTTTGACAGTCTGCACAGATGCAGACAGAGGATATTCGGCGGCATTGTCCCCCCACCCCTGCGGCGGCAGGAACCTTGAGCCGTATGCACGGCACGGCGGAAGCACAAGGCTCTGGCCGTGAAGGCATGGCGGCGGTATCCGGGACCCGGCAGGGCACATCAGGCGTGTTCCGCTCAGCACCGTGCAGGGCACGGGAGAGAGGATGGGAACAGTGCTTTTTCCTGAGCGCTGCCCTTGGGGGGCAGCAAAAACCTCCAATCAAGCTCCGTAAGCTTGCGCCGGAGTTGAACCGGCAAAGGCAAGGATTCGAACCTCCGATCATGCGCCCAGCGACGCAGACCTACCATATCTGGAGAAGTGCCAGCATACGTTACGGCATTGCCCCACGCACCGCCGTGCGATCCAGACACACGGCAAAGCACATTCGCCCAACCTCATTATAGCAAATTCTGCAACCCCTGTCAAGCAATTGCATTTGTGCAGTATGACAGTGCCCCAGAATCCCCCCTCTGCCCCCTCCGGGAACTGATAGCACACCTCTCTGTGCACCCTGCACAAAGTATGGATTTCGACACTGTGCACCCCCTCCAAAAAACGTTTACGCAGTGGTTTTCTGCGTCATCTTCCTGTCATTTTTTGGTCGATTGATTCATATTTCAGACATCCTTTGTTCTTGAAATATTTACAAAGTTCTGTGCAACATGTCCTGACCCGGTCTGAATCTGGCAGAAAGTTTGTTTATTAAATGGAAAAGTCTTGAAAAACATTGCAATTCCGCCGAAAGTATGCTATGATAGGGTAAATTCCGGAAGGGAACATTCTGCTCGTATGAGGAAAGGATTGAGTTGATTGAGAAAAGCCAAAGTTGTAGCTATCGTCTGTGGGATCATTGCTTCCTGCCTGATCGGCGGTTTTGCCGTGGTAGATGCAGCAACCATTACCTTGGATGACAGTTCGACTACCGAGTCGGTCGAAGCTCTTGTAGAGACGACCGAAGCTCCCACCGAAGCTGCCACATAAACTTCGATCGAGACAACAGCCCCCGTCAGCAAGCGTACTGAGAATAGCGTCGAGGAGACCACCGAGGTGACCGAGACGACTGCCCCGGAGACCACCACTGCCACCGAGACCACGGCTACCGAAGCAACGGATGCGGAGGAGACCGAGACGGAGACTGCCGAGGAGACCACTGAGCCGGCAGATCCCACCGAGGATGCAGATGGCGTAACTGCTGAACAGATGCCCGATGAGTTTTTCATCAAGAACGGCAATTATGTAGAAGAGCCGGTCAGCTATGATATGCCGGCTGTTGAGGAGCCGACCGCAGTAGACGGCGCATGGACGTATTACGTATCCGAGCGTGATTACATTCTGCTCTGCAACGCTGTAGGCCATGAGGCAGGCGCCGACATGGTGCCGGTCACAGAGAAGGCCAAGGTCGTTGAGGTCATCATGAACCGCGTGTACTCCGATATTTACCCGAACGATGTTTACAGCGTTCTGACCCAGAAGAACCAGTTCACCGGCGCTTCCACCTACGTGGATCTGGGCACGTATTCCCCGAAGGTCTCCGACATGGTGCGTGAGGCTGTGGATCTGTACTTCTCGGATCCGTCGCAGTTCAACCACGGCTATATCGGCTTCTGGGGTGACGGACAGCAGAACCATTTCAGCTAAGATACTATAAGGCAGAGCACCGCGCGGTGCTCTGTTTTTTTATATTTTTATGCAACACTATCTCATTTTCCGGTGTCTGTATAGATGAAAGCCCAAAAGATGCAGGTGCAGGAGGCTCAGCCTCCTGCCGAGGGAAGTTTAGGAGGGGCGAGGAGCCCCTCCTAAGTCGGCGATAGCCGACAAAAAGCACCATGATGAAAGGGGTGATCTCCGTGACAGAAGAGCAGATCCGAACAAAGGCAAAGCAAAGCCCGGATGCGGGCGCAAGAGCCTTGTTCGACACGTACTACAACTACGTCTATGCCATTGTCTACCGCTGCATCTCCGGCACGGGCACACGAGAGGATGTGGAGGAATGCGTCAGCGATGTGTTCCTGGAGGTACTTGACCGGCTCCCCGGCATCGGGGAGGGAGCCTTGCAGGCCTATCTCGGCACAACAGCCCGCCGCAGGGCGCTCAACGTCTGCCGGAGCCTGAAACGCCACGGCACGGACGAGCTGCCGGAGACGTTCGCATCCGAGCAGGATGTGGCGGAGGATGCCGAGCTTTCGATGCAGGCAAAGCAGCTCATGGAACATATCCGGGCGCTCGGGGAGCCGGATGCGACCATCCTCATCCAGAAATACTACTACGACCGGAATGCCAGTGAGATCGGCAAAATACTCGGCATGAACCCGATCACCGTCCGGAGCCGTCTGAGCAGGGCGCTCAAAGCGCTGCGCAGTGCGGCGAAGGATCTGCTGTAAAGGAGGGAACGCTATGAAAAACAACAAGCTGCAAACGCTGCTCCGTGCGGCCGATGCACAGGAGATCGCAGACTTCCCGGCAAGCAGTGAGCAGGAGAAGGAACGCATCTTTGCACGGATGCAGGCAAAGCGCCGGCACCTCGATGCGGAACCGGCAGAGTCGGAGACCTTTGTCGTGACCGAGGCAAAGCGACCCAAAATGCACTTTGCTGCCATCGGCGTGGCGGCGTGCATGGTCGGCGTCCTCGGCGTAGGTGGCTTTCTCTGGATGAACAGACCGGCAGATCCGCTGCATCCGGGCATGGCGAGGACGGAACAAACAGAGCCGGGCGAGGCCGCCGCTCCCTATGCGGAGGGCTATACGCCGTTCGGAGACATCACCGACAAGCGCCCGTGGTTCACGGTGCCGCTCACGGATGCGGACTGGGCGAATCCAAAGGACGCCGGCAAGATGCAGGAAATGATCGGCGATGACGGCTATATGGCACGGGAGTACTTCATCGACGAGAGCCTGCTGCCGTCGCTGCAGGCAGTCTTTGAGAACTAC
>JAGADP010000196.1 GCA_017828885.1 Oscillospiraceae bacterium
GATATGCCGGGTTGCCCTTGCTGTCCTTATAGCCGTTATGACCCTTGTTGTTGACGCCGTACCAGAGGTAGATGCCGATGCCGCGCTCGGCGCCGTATTCGCAGAGCTCCTTGACCTTGTTCTCGGAATCGTCCCAGAGTGCCCAGCCGAAGTCAAGGCAGACGAAATCCCATCCGTTCTCGGCGGCAAAGTCGATGTAGTCCTTCTGCGTATGATATTCTACCGGAGAATCGCCGCCGGACGACCACCACGACCATGCGGTCTTGCCGGGCTTCACCCAGCTGATGTCATCAAGCTTGTTTTCCGGATTCAGGTTCATGATGAGGTCACTGTTTGCCATCGTGTTGAGGTCATCGCCGATGATGACGGCACGCCACGGGGTGTGGAACGCCTTGGTGAAGCTGACGTCCTCCTCCTTGACGCCGAATTTCCACGAAAGCGCACGGCTGCCGCCCTCTGTGCGGAGACAACCGGCGCAGTAGGGATCGTCCTCGTTGAAGACGTTCGCCTCGGAGACAACGACCCAGCTATGGCCGCCGACATGGCCGGTCAGCGGGCAGGAATAATCCGCCCAGGCATCGGTGATCTTCTGGGTGCTCAGCTCGACCATATCCCATTCATAGGTCGCATTCGGCCAGTTGCCCCAGAAGGTGCTCCCGGTCGGGAAGATGACCTGGCTCGCTTCGGACTTGATGGCGGCGCCCTTGTTCAGGCTGTAGCGGAAGCCGACGCCGTCATCATAGACGCGGAAGGTCACGGTCAGCGTGGTACTGCCCTTTTGCAGCGGGAAGCTCATCTCGGTGCAGTGGTTGCGGATGTCGTGATGCTTGCCGTAGGGCATGGAATAGCTCTCGTCGATCTCCGTCACGGTAGCGGTCGGAACTTCGCCCGTGAAGCCGGAGGACAGATCCTCGGTCGTGGTGACGATGCCGAGCTGCGAGGGCTCGATGACCGTCTCGCCGCTGTCCTTGTGGACGGAGTAGTAGTAGCGGCTGCCGTCCGTCCAGAGCTTGGTCAGGAGCTTGCCGTCCGGGGATGCCGTGTAGAGCTCCGGAATGCTGGTGATGTTCGCACCGCCGAGGGTCTTGGCGGTCTCCTGCTCATAGACGGCAGGAGGTGCTTCCTCGAGTGTGTTTTCTTCAAAGGTATACAGGAATTCCGCATCATCCGGGAGATCCTTCACCTCCGCAGCCGTGAGCGCACGGCGGTAGAGCGCCACATTGTCGATTCTGGCGCGGATGTCCTTGTCGGAATAGAGCGAGTGACCGATGGAGTTGTAAACATACGACTGGATCGTGTTCCCGCTGAAAAGGCTCTTGGCCGTGTCGGCGATCGTGTCCGCTTCATAAGCGACCGACTTACCGTCGATGTAATATGTCACACCGTCCGGCGAGCAGACCACCGTCATGGTGTGCCATGCGGTATCCGGCGCTGCATCGAGGTCGAAGATGGCGCGGTGCTTGTCGTCATTCTCAGTGGACTCGCCAGTCCCGGCAAAGACGCTGGCACGGAAGGCAGTCTTGTCCTTCACATCGACGGAGATGTCCGGAGAGGAATAGGACGGCGCATTGCCGCCGCCAAAGGGAACGGTCGCAAACTGGAACAGACGCGCATAATCGGCGTTGTCGTTCGCAAGCTTGTATTGCAGCGAGAAGGTGAAACCCTTCCCGCAGTCCTTCTCAAAGAACTGGGGCAGCTCGAGCCAGCCGCCGCCGAAGGACGTGCCGTTCAGGCTGAGGACATCGGAATCCAAAGTGCTGTCGTGGACGATCTCGGCAGCGCTGCCCCGCAGACGTGCGGTCGCGCTCTCACTGCCCTGGCTGGCAACGATCGTCTTGGGTGCTGCGCCTGCCGGGATGACCGGAAGACAGGCGGCTGTGACCGCTGCCGCAAGCGCTGCGGCAAGCGTTCGGAATTTTGCGGAACCATGCATGATAATGACCTTCTTTCTTTTTATTACATAACGGTCGATAGATATTTGCCGGCTTGCGCCGGTGTAAGGAGCTTCCCCCAAAGCCCCTACCAGAGAATTCTGCGCTCTGGACTTCGTGCAGGACAGCGTCCTGCACCCGCATCATAGTGCATGCAGCAACGATGCGGTCATGGAAGATTTCCATGAAGAATAGATTTCAACATCTGCCGGATCAGGTTTTTTCCCGCTGTTCAGAGCGGAAAAGATGCGCATACCTGCTGCTGCACCGTCTGTGGCTTGCGTGAGCTGTGGACAGACCAGCTTTCCGGGAACGGCCTGCGCATAGCACTGCGGCGGCGTACCGTCGGCATCACGGATGTGCAGATATGCCTCCGGCACCGGGCTTTCTGTCAGCATGAGCGCCAGACCCGGCGGGAGCAGGACTTCTGCCTCCTCGGATTTGGCATAATACGGCAGCGCATCTGCCATGCGGATGACCGGCGTACCTGCCGGGATACGGAACCGCAGGAGTGCAATGCCCCGCCGGTCGCTGTACGCCGCAAGGAAGCCGTTTTCCGAGGTCGATGTGAAGCTCAGGGTGTGCCCTGCTGCCTTCATCGCCTCGTAGTCCGAAAGCCGTTCCACCCGGGATGTCTGCAATTCCCGCGCCGCCGGTGTAAAGGCGGAGAGCAGCGCCCGCAAGGTCTCCCGCAGGCGTTCTTCATCTGCTAAAAGGGCGGGATTCAGGCGCTTTCCCTCCGCAGCCCGGAGCGTTTCCGTGCCGATGCCGGGGAAGAACAGCGCATTCACGCCCACATAGGCCTTCGGGTCGCCCCAGAACGGGTCATCGCCCTCGACATCGCCGGTATACCACCGGACGGCATTGAGCTGGTCCTCTGTCAGCATGTGAACCTCCTTTCGTTTTAAGAATCTCAGCAAAAGCGGGTCTGAGGGGGTGCCCCCCCTCCCCCCTGTCC
>JAGADP010000197.1 GCA_017828885.1 Oscillospiraceae bacterium
AGGGACAGCGTCCCTTGGTCGCCCGCCGCAGTGGGCGAGATCTCCTTGCCAGAGGGCGCTCCGCAAGGGGTGAATTGAAAAAACAGTCCGGTGGACTGTTTTTTCAAGAGGGGACGCCCTGCAAGAGAGGGCGTCCCCTACCTCGCCGCCATGTATGCCTTTCCTTGCCGCCGAAGGCGGCAAAAAACAGCTTTTTGACAAAAAACGCCGCACTCTTCATTCAGAGCACGGCATTTTCATCAATAGATCATCTTATACAGCGAAGAATACTCCGCCAGGTGGTCTGCCAGTGTGAATCGGGCAGAATATCCCGGGTCGTTGATGGTGAAATCGCTTGCCTTGAAGGTCACGCCGTCGCCCGTGTAGCCGGTGACGATGACGAAGTGCATCCCGGAGGAGCCCTTCTTGCAGCCGAGCACGACAGGTCTTCCGTCACGCAGCAGGTCATAGAGATGCTGCATGTTCGCCTGTGTGATGCCGCTGCTGTAGGTCTCCACGGTATAGCCGAGATCGGTCACAAGGCTCCAGCTCGAAAGTCCGCCGCCGCCCGAGAATTTCAGCATGTTACGCATCTCGATGGGCGTGGTCTCCTCGCCGGTGGTATAGGTGTGGAGCATTGCCAGTGAGGTGACAAGGCATCCCACCTTGCCGATGGTGGAGCCGCCGAGACTTGCGCTGCCCCAGCGCTCGTCCTTCTGCTTGTAGCTGATGACGTCGAGCACATCCGGTACTTCCTCGACTGCGGAAATACCGTTCTCGTCAAAGGCATAGCGTGTGCCGTCGATGCGGAACTTCACAGAGATCGCCATCGCACCGCTTTCCCGGAAATAATAGCTCACACCGTCGATCTCGATCCAGCCGGTCTGTGTACAGCCGTTCTCATCGAGGAAATAGCGGCTGCCGTCTATCTCGGTCAGCCCCGTGCAGCGCTTTCCGTTTTCATCGAAATAGCAATTGCTGCCGTCGATCTCCGTCCAGCCGATGGCCTTGACGCCGTCGCTGTAATAGCAGCCGTCCAGCCAGCCGTTCACTGACTTGCCATTCTCCGCAAAGAGCCGGATCACGCCGTCGGTCTCGACCTCGCCCGTCTGCATCACGCCGTCCGCATCGAAGCAGTAGAGCCCGCTTTCAAGCGTCACCATGCCGGTCAGCATGCGGCCGTTCTCGTTGAAGTAGTACCGCTTGCCGTCGATCGTCGCAAAGCTGTCGCAGAGCGTGGATTGCAGCTACGGGTCGAAATAGCACAGCGCACCGTCATACGCGAACCAGCCGGATGTCCGTGCGCCGGTCTCCTCATCGAAATGATACGGGATCCCGTTGATCTCCACAGAACCGCGCACCGCGCCGTCCTCATTGGTGATGTAGTAGACCTCGCCGTCGATGCTCGTCAGGCCGTAGACAGGCTCGAGCGTATCGGGATGGATGTAGAAGCGGTGGTCGTTCGCATCCTCGACCCAGCCGGTGATGGGTACATCACTGTTGTCGCTCACAAGGCGCTTTTCCTCGGAGAGACAGACCTCAGTGCCCAGCTCGCCGGTCTCGGGATCGGCATGGTAGGCCGTGCCGTCCATCTCAAACTCACCCCGCAGCAAGGAACCGTCCTCCGCAAAGGCATAGAGCTTGTCCTCGATCTCGAAGAAGCCCGTTACCTTGCCCTGCTCCGGATCCACATAATAGGTCGCGTCAAAGTAGGATACCCAGCCGAATACCGGCTCACCGGTAGAGGGCTCGTAGTAATAGCGCCTTCCGTCCACGGTCTGCCAGTCGGTCTTGAGCGCGCCGCTGAATCCGAAGAGATAGGGAACGCCGCCGATCGTGACCTCACCGACTGCATTGCTGCCGTCCTCATAGACATAGTACTGTCTGCCGTCCCGGCTGACCCATTCGCCGGACGGCTCTGTTGTTTCGGATGCCGTGGCTGCCCCGGTCGCTGTCATGGTCTCTGTATCCGCAGCCTGCGCTGTCAGTGCGCTGCCGCTCAGGATCATGACCGCTGCCAGAGCAGCCACGGTTATCCCTGCATAATTTGCCATTGGAATCGCCTCCTTTGCAGATGGCTTTTTTCTCACGCCCCGGTCTCCGGAATGGCATAGAGATTGGTCTCCCATGCCGGGATATAGAGCCGGTGACGGATATAGAGCTTGTAGCGCGGGTTGAGCTTGTGGACGAGCAGCGGGAGCTCAAAGAGATCCTCGTTGCGGTGATAGATCGCCACAGCCAGCTTCGGTGCAAAATGCCCGATGGTCTTGGCCGCGCCCCAGAGTGCTTCGCGCTCGAAGCCCTCGACATCCATTTTCAGCAGCGTCGCCGGTGCGCCCTTCAGGATCGTGTCCACGCTGCGGGCTTCCATGCTCTCGCCGGTAGTGGAGAGCACCGACTGACGGCCGGATTTCGAGCTGAACGGCAGCTCCGTGTCACAGCACCATGCCGCGCACTGGAACAGGCTGACCTGCATCATCTCGTTCTCCTCGATGTACGCCACGAGCTTCTTGAAATTCTTCTTATCCGGCTCCACCGCATGGATGGAATTGTATTTGTGATGGGTAAAGCGCAGCAGCTCCCGGATGGTGTCGCCGTTGTAGGCGCCCAGATCCACAAAATTCTCGTTGCGGGTCGGGCGGAGGATCTGCTTGTAGATCTCCTCCGGCTCGGACGTGATGGCATCCAGATAGCGGATGTTGCCGCTGATCTTGTAGAGGATGATGTTGAGGTATACCCGGCGGGATTCGTCATCTGCCAGGTTCCGGTATACCGCATTCAGCTCCGGCAGATGCTCCATGCAGTAGTTGTAGTCGAACAGCCCGCCGCCGATGACCGGCACGTCCGGCACATAGAGCGTGTGCCGCTTGGCAAGCTCACGGATGTACTCCACCAACGACGGATACCCCGCCGCAAATGCCAGCACGATGACGAAATCATCGACCATCTCCTCGATCTCGCTGAGCTTGTGTACCCGGTAGCCCGCAAAGGAATGTCCCCGGACAAACTCATCGCTCGCAAAGATGCCAGCGACCGGAATGCCGAATTTCGCAAAGACCGACATGATCTTTGCCGCGCCGTCGCCCATGCCGTAGATGAAGATCGGGCGCTTTTCGGCTTTCAGGCGCTCCCAGCAGGTACGCTTTTCGGTGATCAGGCTTTCGAGCCCTGCCCCCTTCGGGGGATATGCAGTCACATTCATGCCGCTTACTCCTGATGATCCATGTCAGGATCGAAGTCCCCGTGCCCGTGGATCGGCGCATGACCCATCGCATAGAGGTCTCTGCCTCTTGTGCCGTAGCGGTCACGCTCGAGGTTGATGTGCTTGTCGAGCAGATCCATGACCTCATGGGGATTCTTGATGCAGAGGATATCCGCCTCCGGAGAATCCGTGTCCCGGCTGCAAATGTGGATGGTGCCGCAGCCGACCATGCGCTGTCCCATCGGCATGAGCAGCTTCTTGTCGGTGATCTTGTAGAGGTCGATCTCGTCCTCCTCGAGGTTGAAGACGCCCTTGCGGCGGATGAGCTTGGTCTCTGTCAGATAATAGATGGTGAATGACCACGGAAGCCCCAAGAATGTTCGCTTCCGGTCACGCCAGATGTATTTGGGTTCGTTTTTCTTTGCCATATGTGTTCTCCCTCTTTTCTGTGTGAGTCATTGTTTGTCGGCTGCCGCCGACTTAGGAGGGGCTCCTCGCCCCTCCTAAACCTCCCTCGGCAGGAGGCTGAGCCTCCTGCACCTGCATCTTTATTTGGTTGATAATATTGCTTCCGTCACGCTGCCGCCAAGTACTGCGGATTGTCCATTGAAAACCCGGACAGTAAATGTCTTATCCGTCGGCGTAGCCGTGACCTTGACAGTATCGCCGGAACGTGCAGCTGTGATGGTGACGATGAGCTTCGCCTCGCTGTCATAGATCTTCGCTTCCGCTGTTTTCCCGTCACCCAGGCTGTAAATGACCGCTTCGGCATCCTGTACATAGTCGTAGACGCTGTCCTGTACAAAATCACCATAGACGATGATCGAATCCGGTCTTGCGAGCACGGGCATTTCGAGGAAGCTGCACTTCCTGCGGATAAAGCGTCCGCCCTCAAAGGTCTCCCCGGTGATGATGTCCGTCCATGTCCCTGCCGGGAGGTAGACATCCGCCGTGCCATCGGCATTCATGACCGGCGCACACAGCAGATCGTCACCAAGCATGTACTGCCTGTCGAGCGTGGGGACAGCCGGATCATCCGCATAGGAAAGCACCATCGGCCGCATCATCGGGATGCCGGTCTCGTGCGTTTTCACCGCCTGTGCAAAGAGATACGGCATCAGCCGGCCTTTGAGCTTCACGAAGAAGCGCAGCACCGCGCAGGCATTCTCCGGATTGGCCGGATCGTCCTCCTCATACGCCCACGGCACCCGGTAGGACGTGGAGCCGTGCAGACGGGAGTGCGTGGACAGCAGTCCGAACGCGCACCAGCGCTTGTAGACATCCGCCGTGGCAGTCTGCTCAAAACCGCCGATGTCGTGCGAGAAGAAGCCGAAGCCCGAAGCGCAGAGCGAAAGCCCACCCCGGAGCGTCTCCGCCATCGAGGTGAATTCCGCCGAGCAGTCGCCGCCCCAGTGTACCGGGAATTTCTGCCCGCCCACGGTGGCACTCCTTGCGAAGAGCACGGCATGATCTTTGCCCTTCTCGCCTTCGAGCGCTTCAAATACGCACTTATTATATAGGTAGGTGTAATAATTGTGCATCATGATCGGGTCGCTGCCGTCATGGTACACGCAGTCGAACGGGATGCGCTCGCCGAAGTCGGTCTTGATGGCATCCACGCCCATCCGGCACAGTGCCCGGATGTGATCCCCGAACCACTGATAGGCTTCCGGGTTCGTGAAATCCACGATCGCCATACCCGGCTGCCAGAGATCGCTCTGGAAGACGGAGCCGTCCTTGTTCCGGATGAAATAGCCCTTCTCCGTGCCCTCGTCAAAGAGCCGGGAACGCTGGGAAATATAGGGATTGATCCAGACGCAGACCCCGAGCTTCCGGTCATGCAGCCGCTTTAGCAGCCCCTCCGGATCCGGGAACGCCGTCCTGTCCCACTCGAAATTCGTCCACTCCCAGGCTTTCATCCAGAAGCAGTCGAAGTGGAACATCCGCAGCGGGATATCCCGCTGGAACATCCCGTCAACAAATTCGTTGACGGTCTCCTCGTTGTAGTCCGTTGTGAAAGAAGTGGACAGCCACAGCCCGAAGGACTCCGCCGGCGGGAGTGCCGGCTTTCCGGTGAGTTCGGTGTATTTCACCAGCACCTCTTCGAGGTTGCTCCCAGCAAAAAAGAAGTACTCGATCTCCTCCCCGGGGAGCGTCATGCTGACCTTGGAGACGGTATCGGAAGCGACTTCATAGCTCACCTTGCCGGGGCTGTTGACGAAAACGCCGTACCCCCGCGAGGACAGATAGAACGGGATGCTCTTGTAGCTCTGCTCGGAGCAGGTGCCGCCGTCGGCATTCCAGATCTCGACGTTCTGGCCGTTCTTGACAAAGGTCGTGAACTTCTCGCCGAAGCCGTAGATCTGCTCGCCCACGTCGAGCGAAAGCTGCTCCCGGATGAAGGCATTGTGCGGATCCACCGGATCATTGAAGCACCGGTCATCCCGCTGCAAGTTCCGCCGTGCATCGGCATGGAAGGCGTCCTCCTCGATGTAGGACGTAGAACGCCACCCGGCTCCCGTCAGGCGCTTTCCGTCATAGGAAAATGCCACATCCCACTGAAAGCCCTTCACGATGCGCACAGAGGTCTTGCCCGCGGTCATCGTCACGGACTGTTCGTCCTCGGTGATCTGTGCCTTGTAGCCGGTCAGCTCGTTCAGTTCAAATTTTGGCTGATTTTTCAGAGTGCCCTTGTGGTGGACGATGTGTACCTTGATGACATCCTCCGCCACGGCTGTATAAGTGATCTCCAGTGTCACGCCGCCGAGCGTCATGGCACGGTTATAGATCGGAGTGGTGGTGGCAAAGACAGAGACAGCGTTCTCCGTGCAGACCACCTCATAGGCCTGCGAGGCGTAGTAGACCTGGTAGCCCTTTTTCTGTAACCAGAGGCCGTCGGAAAATTTCATGAGAGTACCTCCGTTATAGGATCTTTGACCGCATGGAGCAGTCGGGATATATCTATATTGTAACACATTTGTAATCATTTGTCAATGGATTTTTTCTTTTTGGGGTGCCGGAACAGGGAAAACGGCTTTTTGAGGACAGATGCCTTCGTGCCGCTCCCTTAGACCCGCCTTTTAAAAGGATAGCATCACATTAACTCTTTGAAATGGCCGCTCCTCCGACAAAAATCCCCTTGCATTTTGCGCAGAAATGTGGTATAATAAGGTATATCGTAAGAGTCGCAGAAGAAAGGCGGTACACGGTCGTGTACCGTCCGGTGTTGTTATGTCCGGAAAATGCCGGGCACTAAGGCAATACCGCACAAAGACCGCATGGCAGCTCAGCACGTCATCTGCTTGCATCTTTTCCGTCATCTTGCCCAAAAGCTCCTTGCCATACAGCAGTAAGTATGGCTGCGTCGCTTTTGTACAACCTGACGAAAAATCTGACTGCACATCTGACGCACTGTCCTTTGTGCGATATTGCCTAAAAGAAAGGGGAAGAAACATGGGAATCATGGACATTTTCGCGCAGCTCGAGAAGGAGAGCGCCGCCAGGCACGGCAAGCCGGAATGGCTCATCGTCGGCCTCGGCAATCCGGGCATGCAGTATGAGAACACCCGCCACAATGCGGGCTTTTTAGCCATCGACGCCCTCGCTGCCGAGGAGAATGTGAAGATCGACCGCCTCCGCTTCAAGGGCTATACCGGGGACGTGACCCTCGGCGAACAGCGCTGCCTGCTGCTCAAGCCCCAGACCTACATGAACAACAGCGGTGAAGCCGTTGTGCAGGCGCTCCAGTTCTACAAGCTCGACACGGATCATCTCCTCGTGATGTTCGATGACATCTCCCTCGCCCCCGGCAAGCTCCGCATCCGCCGCAAGGGCTCCGCGGGCGGCCACAACGGCATCAAGAGCATCATCGAGCTGACCGGCTCGGAGGATTTCGCCCGCATCAAGATCGGCGTCGGCGCCAAGCCCCGCAAGGAGATGGATCTGGCAGACTGGGTACTCAGCAAGTTCCGCCCCGAGGAAAAGGAGCCCATGCAGGAGGCCTGCAAGAAAGCCGCCGCCTGCCTGCGCCTCATGGTCGAAGGCAAGACGACCGAGGCCATGAACCAGTACAATTCCTGACCGCTCCGATATGGAAATTGATCTGAAAAGCGGGTTAAGGGGGCGCAGCCCCCTTAAAACCCTTCCTCCCCCTTGGCGGAGGGGGGGCAGCTTTGCGCCGCTCATGCGCATTTCTGAAACCTAAGATCATTTTCCATACTGCTTGTGTACGAGATCTTATCTATCACATGAGAGCATACCTATTATAAAGGGGGAGCACTATGCAATTCTTTTCCCAGACCTTTGCCGAGCTGCCGGATTACCGCCGCATCACGGGCGCCATCGAGACGGGGAACACCCCGCTGTGCGTCACGGGTCTGTCCCTTGTCCATAAGGCGCAGCTTGCGCTGACGCTCTCCGGGCGCGATGTCCCGCCGCTGCTGCTCGTCACCGGTACCGAAGCCGAAGCCATCCGCCTTGTCTCCGACATCAACGCGATGGCGGGCACGACCGTCGCGCTGCACTTTCCCTCCAAGGAGCTGACCTTCATCTCCGCCGAGAGCAAGTCCTCCGAATACGAGCACGAGCGCATCCGGGTGCTGTCTGCCTTGCAGCGGGGCGAGATCCGCATTGCCGCCGCTTCTGTGGAAGCGGTCATGCAGCCGACCATCCCGCCGGAGAAGCTCCGCAGCGCGTTCCTCACCCTCGAGCAGGGCGGCACTGTTGACCTGAATGCACTCACGTCACAGCTCGTGCAGTCCGGCTATGTCCGCGCCGAGAATGTCGAGGGCAAGGGGCAGTTCGCCGTGCGCGGCGCCATCGTGGACATCTTCCCCGTACAGGAAACAGCCCCCGTCCGCATGGAGCTCTGGGGCGACGAGATCGACACGCTGAGCTATTTCGACCCCGACAACCAGCGCCGCACCGATCCCGTGGAGCGCATCACCGTATCGCCCGCCTCCGAGGTGCTCTTTGACCCGGAGGATCTGACCGCGCGCATCGAAGCCTTCTCCAAGAAGCTCCGCGGCAAGCATGCCGCCGAGATCCGGGCGAAGCTCGAGCACGATGTGGAGCGCCTGTCCTCCGGATTGTCGCTCATGAACGCAGATAAATACAACACGCTGCTCAATGATCCCGTCTATCTGACGGACTACACGGACGGCGAGATCATCCTCTCCGAGCCGGCGGACATCCACCGCCAGAGCCAGGCCGTCACCGCCCAGCTCCGCGAGGATCTGACCGTCCTGTATGAGGACGGCACCCTCTGCAAGGGGCTCGACGGCGGTATGCTCGATCACAACGCTTTACAGGCAAAGCTCGAGGAGCGCACCTGCATCTACCTCAGCCAGTTCCTGCAGGGCAGCGAGCGCATCCCGTTCAGGCGCATCATCAGCATCGAAGCCCTCCAGAATGCCACCTGGGGCGGCGAGATCCGTCAGCTCTTGGAGGACTTGCAGGAATACATCCGCGACCACTATCGCATCGTTTTAGCCGTCGGCAGCGAAAAGACGCTCCCCATCCTTGCGAAAGATCTACAGGAGAGCGGCATCCGGTGCGCCATCGCGCAGGAGGATGACCTCTGCCCGCCCGGTGCCGTGCTCATCACGGCAAGGCAGATCAGCGGCGGCTACTCCTACCCCGAGAACAAGACCGCCCTCATCGTCCAGACCAGGATGCATGCCTCCCGCAAGCGCAAGCTCAAGCACAAGGCCGGCGTGGAGCTGCAAAGCCTCTCCGACCTGCACGAGGGCGATCTGGTCGTGCATGCGCTCCACGGCGTGGGACGCTTCCTCGGCATCCACAAGCTCGAGATGGAGGGCATCACCAAGGACTACATCACCATCCAGTACGCCGGCACAGAAAAGCTCTATGTCCCCGTCACCCAGCTCGACATGGTGACACGCTACACGGGCGCTGCGGATGAGACACATGTCAAGCTCAACCGTCTGGGTTCGCCCCAGTGGCAGAAGACCTGCTCCAACGTCCGCAGGGCGGTCAAGGATATGGCAGAGCAGCTCATGAAGCTCTATGCCAAGCGCGAAAAGAGCCAGGGCTATGCCTTCTTCCCCGATGACGAGATCCAGCGGGAATTCGAGGAGCGCTTCCCCTATGCCGAGACAGACGACCAGATCCGCAGCATCGACGAGATCAAGGGCGACATGCAGCGCACCCGTCCGATGGATCGCCTGCTGTGCGGGGATGTCGGCTTCGGCAAGACCGAGGTCGCTTTCCGCGCAGCGATGAAATGCGTCCTCTCCGACCGCCAGTGCGCCATCTTAGCGCCGACGACTGTTCTGGCGATGCAGCACTACCGCACGGCGCTCCAGCGCTTTGACCGGATGCCCGTGCGCATTGAGATGCTCTCCCGCTTCCGCACCGCGAAGGAGCAGAAGAAGATCCTCGAAGACCTCGAAAAGGGCAAGATCGACATCATCATCGGCACCCACCGCATCGTCCAGAAGGATGTGAAGTTCCTTGCGCTCGGGCTCGCCGTCATCGACGAGGAACAGCGCTTCGGCGTGGCGCACAAGGAGCGCTTCAAGGAGATGTTCGCCGGCATCGACGTGCTGACCCTCTCCGCAACGCCCATCCCGCGCACGCTGAACATGGCGCTCTCCGGCATCCGCGACATGAGCGTCCTTGCCGAGCCGCCGCAGGATCGCTATCCGGTGCAGACCTATGTCACCGAGTACCAGGAGGGCGTTGTCATGCAGGCGATCGCCCGCGAACTGAAACGCGGCGGACAGGTGTACTACATCCACAACCGCATCGACACCATCCAGAACTGCGCCGCCAAGCTGCAAGCGCTCTTCCCCGATGCGCATATCACTGCCGCACACGGCCGTCTCTCCGAGGAGGAGATGAGCGACATCTGGCAGCAGGTCGTGGACGGCGACATCGACATCCTCGTGTGTACGACCATCATCGAAACGGGCGTGGATGTGGCAAATGTCAACACCCTCATCATCGAGGAATCTGACCGGCTCGGCCTGTCGCAGCTCTACCAGCTCCGCGGCCGTGTGGGACGCTCGAACCGCCGTGCTTATGCCTACTTCCTGTTCAAGCGTGACAAAGTCCTGACCGAGGTCGCCGCCAAGCGCCTCGAAGCTATGCGCGAATTCACACAGTTCGGCTCCGGCTTCCGCATTGCGATGCGGGATCTGGAGATCCGTGGTGCCGGCTCCATCCTCGGCGGCAGCCAGCACGGCCACATGGAAACGGTCGGCTATGACATGTACATGCAGATGCTCGGCGAGGCCATCTCCGAGGTCAAGGGCGAGAAAGTCCGCAAGGCGGCCAACTGCACCGTGGACATCCGCATCGAGGCCTATATCCCGGAGAGCTACATCAGCGGCACGGCGAACCGCATCGACATGTACCGCAAGATCGCGACCGTCCGGGATCTGAACGACCAGAGTGAGCTCATCGACGAGCTGATCGACCGCTACGGCGAGCCCCCGAAGGCCATCCTCGGCCTCATCACGGTCTCGCTCCTGCGCAACTCGGCGGCTTCGCTCGGCATCACGGAGATCACGGAGCGCAGCGGCTCTCTGCAATTCTACATCGAGCAGCCCGACGGTGCCCAGATCGCTGCACTCTCGGCGAAATATGGCAGACGCATTTTGTTCTCCTGCGTCGGCAAGGCCTTCATCGGCGTGAAGCTCCTCCCCGGCCAGGAGCCCGCTGCCCTGATGCAGGAAGTGGTCTTCACCATGAAGGACGCTGTTTCCTGAGGGGGTCAAGGGGGCGGCTTTTGCAGACCTTTCCGCTTCATACATACATTTACATAGTGAGGTGACCTCTATGGAATATGCTTTCTCCATCATCATGTTTATCTTCGGCGGCGTTCTTCTGCTCTATGCAGGGGAGCTGGCCATCTTCAAGAGCCCGAAGCTCATCCCCCGGTCATACTCCGCCAAAATGAAGGATCCAAAGGGCTATACCGTGCAGTTCGCCAAGGTCATCGCCCTGGTCTCAGTGCCGTTTTTAGCGGCGGGGGTC
Organism: Oscillospiraceae bacterium; assembly: GCA_017828885.1. Taxonomy (GTDB): domain Bacteria; phylum Bacillota; class Clostridia; order Oscillospirales; family Ruminococcaceae; genus UBA3855. The sequence continues at coordinate 11,183 of JAGADP010000197.1, forward strand.
ATCGGGCTGTTCCGGTGGTACATCCCGGCGGTGATCGTGCTGATCGGCGGCTTTATCGGCGCATGTGTCGCGGCGGCGAAGCTGATGCAGGATCACATCGACTGAGAGGTGCAGCATGGAACTGAAACGCATCCATTTACAGGATCCCGACTGCGACCTTGCACGGGCACTCAACCGGGAGGCCTTCCCCGAAAATGAACGCATCGAGCTCGACGACCTCCTTGCCGACGGGCAGGACGATACCGAGCTGCTCGGCATCTATACGGACAGCCGCTTTGCCGGCTTCCTGTTCCTGCGGACGGGTCCGGGGATCGTCTACCTCGCCTATTTTGCCGTATGCCCGGAGCTGCGCAACCAGGGCATCGGCGGCAGAGCCTTGCAGATGCTGCGGGAATTCTACACAGACGCGCAGATCGTCGTGGAATTTGAAGCAAGCGACGACCGCAAGGAGGATCAGGCGATGCGCCTGCGGAGAAAGGCATTCTACCTGCGCAGCGGCTTCTATGAAACGGGCTGGTTCCAGTACTATATGGAGGACGAGTTCGAGATCGCCTGCACATCCAAAGAGTTTGACAGGGCTCGCTTCGATGCCCTTATCGCCGCCATCCACGAGAAGGTGCCGTCGTTTGACCCCGTGCCCTACCGGAAGGACACGCCCATGCATCCCGAGCCCATCGGGGACAGCGTCATCGTCTTCACGTCCGAGGAACACCGCTTCGGGACGGATGCCTTCCTGCTGACGGCGTTCTCGCACTACAAGGCCAAGGATACGGCGGTCGAATTCGGCACCGGCTGCGGCATCATTCCGCTGCTCATGCAGAAAAAGCGCCCGCCGAAATGCATCTACGCCCTTGATGTGCAGGAAAATGCCGTTGCACAGCTCCACGCCGGCATCGTCTCCACCCGCATCGGGGGAGAGATGCCCGCGGGGATCCATCCCGTCTGTGCTGATCTGCGGGAGCTCTGGGAAAACGCCCCGCTCGGCATGGTCGATCTGGTGCTCTGCAACCCGCCCTACCAGCCGCCCGGATCGGGATTTGAAGCGGCGAATGCCTCCCAGCGCATCGCACGGCACGGGGTGCTGTGTACGCCGGAGGATGTCTGCAATGCAGCAGCGAAGCTCCTGAAGACCGGCGGACGCCTCTGCGTCTGCGGCAGACCGGAGCGCCTGCCGGACTACATCTGTGCCATGCGGCAGGCAGGCACCGAGCCGAAGCGCCTACAGCTCGTCCACAAGAACACCCAGAGCGAGCCGTGGCTCTTTCTGCTCGAAGGAAAACGGGGCGCAGCGCCTTTCCTGCGGATCGACCCGCCGTTTATCATGTACGAGAACGGCGAACTGACGCCGGAAGCTGCGGCGCTCTATACAGGGGGCTCTGCCCCCTGACCCCTGCGAGGGGCGCTGCCCCTCGACCCCGGCAGGACGGTGACCGCCTTGCACCCGCATCATTCTCCCAATGCGCCTGCGGCGCAAAGGTCGAATAGAAATAGGGGCGATCCAATCAAAAATATTATCTGAACACCACGAAAGGGGTATACCCATGAGCGGAACACTATACGTCACCGGCACACCCATCGGCAATTTGGAGGACATCACCCTCCGGCAGCAGCGCATTCTTGGCGAGGTGGATTTCATCGCCGCTGAGGATACCCGCGTCACACGGGGCCTGCTCACGCATTTAGGGCTGAATACGCCGCTGGTGAGCTGCCATGAGCATTCCGACATGCGCAGCATCGAGCATATCGCCGACCGCATCGCAGCGGGGGAGAACTGCGCCGTCGTGACCGATGCCGGGATGCCCTGCATCTCCGATCCGGGCGAAAAGCTCGTGCGGCTCTGCCGGGAGCGCGGAATCCCCGTTGAAGCAGTGCCGGGTCCC
>JAGADP010000198.1 GCA_017828885.1 Oscillospiraceae bacterium
GAAGATCCGGGCGCGGGTATGCTGGGCGAACCTGAGCCTGGTGCGCGGGTATTTCGAGGTAGCGGTAACGGGACTGCGGATGATCGCAGAAAAATATCCGGAGTATATCAATTTCGAGGAGGAGTAGGAGCATGGCATTGTTTGACAGACTGAGGGGACGGCTGTCGTGGCCGTCCCCTTTGTATCGTATCTCTTATTTTTCGGTGAGCTTGTGCTTCAGCAGCGCCAGATCGAAGACGTCGATCTCCTCGTCGCCGTTGAGGTCGTAGTCGCGTCTGCCGCCGGAAGCGCCTGCGCCGAGCAGGTAGCGCTGCAATGCAACGGCATCCGTCACCTCGTAGGCTGCCGGGTCGAAGATCTCGAATTCGATATTGCATTTCTGGGCATATTCCTGCGCTGTGGAGTTCTCATAGCCGCACATCACGAAATCGTAGCGGATATCCGGGAACTGTACCAGATTCACGGGATGCTCGTCATCCGGTGCTGTCATATCCGGGATCTCGTAGCTGGTGCAGATGACATCTTCTGCATCGAAGATATAGCATTTCGGGTTCAGGATGGTGATGCGTTTCAGCTTCCGGCAGTCGCAGAAGGCACTCTGCTCGATCCTCTCCACGGTCGCCGGGATGGTGACATCCTCCAGACCGCTGTTTGAAAAAGCGCCCTTCTGGATCGTGGTAAGCTGTGCCGGGATGGTGACAGCGGTCAGGTTCTCGCAGTTGGCGAAGGCACATTCGTTCAGCTCGATGATCGTATCCGGGAGGTTGATCCGCTGGATGCCGCTGTTGTTGAAGGCATAGCTGCCGATCCATGTCATGCCATAGGGCAGCTCGATGGATTCAAGCGCCGATGTGCAATTGAACGCATAGCCGTGGATGCCCTCGAGCGTGGACGGAAGCTTCACGGAGGTGAGCTTGTCACATTCTCCGAAGGCACATTCGCCGATGACCGTCACGCCCTCCTCGGCAATGACCTCACGGACAAAGCTCTTGCGGAAGACATACTTACCCATTTTTTCGAGCGTACCGGGCAGCGTCACGGTCTGGAGATTTGCTCCGTAAAAGGCGCTGTCACCGATGCTCCTGACATGTTTCGGGATATTGACTTGCACGAGGCAGCCCTGGAATGCCTGCTCCCCGATGACGCGGATGGTATCCGGGAGGACGATCTCGCCGACATTGGCAAAGCTCTGGAACGCCTTCCGTTCAACGGCCGTCACAGGCTGCCCCTTGACCTCGGCAGCGACCTCGATGGTATCTTTCAGACCGGGCTTGTTCTTGGTGCCGAAGGTATAGCCGGAGACCTTGGCATGCCCGTCATAGATCTTGTAGGTGAAGCCGCCGTTCTCCTCATCGCCGTCAAAGAACTTCTCATAGTCGCCCTCGTCGGAGAAGTGGATGGTCACGCCCTTGCGGTAGATGTTCTTGTTGCGGGTGATGTTGCTGATCTTCTCAAACTGCGTCTCGAGGCCGTTGTAGTATACATCGGTCAGGGCGGGAGTATTGGCGAGGAAGCCAGCCTTGTCGGTGGCGTAGTTGTAGCCGGTGTAGTCGAGCGTTTTCGGGAGATAGACCGTTGTCAGCGACGGGCAGTCGGAAGCGACCGTGCCGTCGATCTCGCCGACGCCCTCCGGGAATTCGAGTGTCTCGAGCGCTGCCATGTTCTGGATCGTATCCCTGACCGTGCACACGGTCGGATCGATCACGAGCTCTTTCAGGTAGGCGTTGTCTGTGATGGAGCCCGCCATGAGGCAGGTGGTGTTGCTCGGGATCTCAAAGCGCTCCGCCGTCAGACCGGCCGGGTACAGCGCCATTTTGTTGGCAAGGTTGGTGTACAGAACGCCGTCGAGGATGTGGAACTTGGACGGCTTGCCGGTGAGCTCGCAGAGGCTCGTACAGCCGCCGCAGGGCTGATAGAAGGTGTCAAGGTTCTTGCTGATGTGGAGCGTGGTCACGTTCTTGCAGTTCTGGAAAGCGGCCTCCTGCACCTTCTGGCAGGCATCCGGCAGGTCGATTACCGTCAGGCCGGCTTGGTTCTCGAGGGCGTGCTCCCGGATCTCGGTGAGCGTGTCGGGGAAGGTGATCGCCGTCAGACCGTCATAGTCCTCCGGGGCGGCAAAGGCATAGCGGGCGATGTACTGTGTGCCGTTCGGAACAGCATACGTGCCGGTCTTGCCGAGCGGGTAGGCCAGGAGCTTGGTGCCGTCTGCATTGAACAGTACGCCGTCAGCAGAGGTGAAGTTCTCCTGTCCCTCACCGACAAGGATCTCGGTCAGGTCGGTGCTCCGGAACGCGGCATCGAGGATGCCATTGACCGGAACGCCGTCCACCGCGGCGGGGATGGTGACGCTCGTGACGCCCTCCTCCACGCCGGCCACACAGGCGTACTTGTCCCTCACGACTTCGACGTACTGGTTGGGTGTATAGATGATGAACACCAGGCCGTTTTCGCTGTAGACCTCCTCAGAGGGCGGCATCGGCTCCCAGAGCAGATCCTCATCCCCGATCTCCGGCGTGGTGGTATCCTCTGCAAAGGCAGGCAAAGCGCTGCATGTCAGCAGCATGGCAAATGCAGCAAGCATTGCAATGATCCGTTTTTTCATAGTCATGGCTCCTTTCATATAAAAATACCAGCAGATTTACTTATGATGCGGGTGCAGGGCGGTCACCGCCCTGCCGAGGGTGGTTTAGGAGGGGCGAGCAGCCCCTCCTGAGTCGGCGATAGCCGACTGTTGCTATAGCTTTCTATTCCCTATAACGTTTTCGGAGGAGCAGATTGCGCCCGCAATTGTAAACAATTTATGAACACGCAAAACAGCAAACCGCCCCGATCCTGTGACCGGGGCGGCGAGCATGTAGAGCATATTAGTATCCGGTTTACCGGACCCGGCTATAGTATAGCACATCCGGGCGTGCCTGTCAAGGGTTGCGGCGGGTTTCGACAAAAGCCGACAGGTTATGACAGATCATTTTACCGTGGAGGACTTGTGTACCTCGGTCGGCTCCGTGGGGATCTCGTACTGCACCTCGTTCGGGTGGTGCAGGACATCGTTCCAGGTGTCCTTGACGGGGTCGTAGGCTGCCCAGACCTTGGCATCAAAGACGAGGTAGACCTCGCCGGTCTCCAGCCCCTGCAGCTCGATCAGTTCGGCCAGCGGGAGATTGCGGTCGTGGACGGGCACCTTCCAGTGGCGGGAGAGGACGCCCTTTATCACCGGCTCATCAATGTAGAGCGTGGTGGCGACAGGCGTGGAACACAGCGACATGACGGCTGTTTTCTCGGTGTTGGGGATGGGCATGTGGATGGTCTCTATGTCCTCGAGGTAGATCGTCGCGGCCACGAGCAAGACCGTCCAGCCGCTCAGGATCATGACCAGCATGGCGAACGTATTCTTCCCGAGGACGAACAGTCCGATCATCAGGGAAAGCATGCTCCCGGCGATGCAGGAGAGCGAGAGAACGTGCGGCGGCAATGTATACAAGAAGCAGATATGTGCCTTGCTTTCGAGGATCATGAACAGCCCCGCCAACGCCAGCAGTACCGCGCCGGTGATCAGGCAGCCCCGTGCAAAGCGGGAAAAGCTGCTGGTCTCGCCGGATTCGAGGGCTTTTTCCTCCTCCTCGGTCATTTCGTCAGTCAGCGGGATGTCGCCGATGGCAGCGGCGCCCCGTGCAAAGCGGGAAGGTCTGCTGCTCTCGCTGGATGCGAGGGCTTCTTTCTCCTCCTCGGTCATTTCGTCAGTCAGCGGGATGTCGCCGATGGCAGCGGCGCCCCGTGCAAAGCGGGAAGGTCTGCTGCTCTCGCTGGATGCGAGGGCTTCTTTCTC
>JAGADP010000199.1 GCA_017828885.1 Oscillospiraceae bacterium
CGGAGAGCTTTGCCATCATCAACAGGAATTTCAAGGAGATCTTCGTAGACCTCTTCGGCGGGGGAAAGGCGGAGCTGACGCTGACCGACCCGGACAATGTCCTGACCTCGGGCATCGAGATCAATGTGGCGCCCCCCGGCAAGGTCATCAAGAACCTGATCTCGCTCTCGGGCGGTGAGCAGAGCTTCGTGGCGATCGCCATTTACTTTGCGATACTGAAGCTCCGTCCGGCGCCGTTCTGCATCCTCGATGAGATCGACGCAGCGCTCGATGAAGCGAATGTCCGCAAGTATGCCCGCTATCTCAAGCACTTCACCGACAACACGCAGTTCGTCCTCGTCACCCACCGCCGCAGTGCGATGGAGGAGGCGAATATCCTCTATGGTGTCACCATGCAGGAGGACGGCATCTCCCGTCTGCTGAAACTGGAACAGCCGGTGGATAATGCGGAGGATATTGCAAAGGCAACGTGACGCCCGGAGCCCGGGCAGGCGTCCTGCTTCGCAGATTGTTACTGCGTTTCTTCGTTCTCCGCTTGCTCCCAAGCTTCGCAAGGTCGCAAAGCTGGGCAGTTTCTCACATCGCAGCGGAGCTGCTCCTGTGCACCTCTCCGGTGTTTCAGACAATGAAGCACTCATGCACTTTCACAGACAATGAGTGAGTGCGTGCGTGCTCTGACGTATTATCTGCCAACTGACGGATACTATCCTGCACCCAGTCACTTTACAGACAATGACTGACTGACTGACTGAGTGCCTGCCGGGAGCCGCTGACTGATATCGTTACTCATAAACCAAAGCGGGTTTAAGGGGGCGCAGCCCCCTCCCCTGTCCTCCCCCATCGGGGGAGGTGCCCCGGAGGGGCGGAGGGGGGCACTCTGCGGGAGTTTCTCCCCGGAGGATACTACTACCATGATAGGGGATGAATGAAATGACCTTAATGTACAAACTCGCCGCTCTCTTTGGCCTGTGCTGTTCGCTCTACCTGATCGGCAGCCGGATCTATAAATTCATCAAGACCCGGGAGAAGGCGCAGGCTGCGGGGATCATCCATACGCAGATCATACCGCTGGCAAAGCCGTGGCTCCTTGTGATCGACGTGCTGCTGATGATCTTCCTCTGCTATAACGTCTATGTCCAATTCCACAACCGTGCTGTCTATGCGCATCGTGTGGAGTTCGTGGAGCAGTACGGCATTGACGACATTCTCGAAATTACAGGTATCTCCGAGGACGCCATCAGCGACAAGGAGCAGTACACCAAGCGCTATATCCAGACCTACAAGAACAAGACCGAACGTGCCACCTGGGGCGGCATCGCGGACATCAGCTTTCTGCTTCTGATCCTGAGCCTGAACCTCTGGCTCATCGGCGGCTATGTCACCACCGAAGGCTGGTACTGGATGTTCACATCCGCCAAGCCCGAGGTCATCCACATCAAGGAGGAACAGGACAAGCTCTGCTTCTACCTCGGGACCGCAGGCAGCCCGGTCATGAAGCTACCTGATACGTTGGATAACAGGGAGAAGTTCGCTCTTATTATGGAGAATGAGGAAGAGATCGAAGTATAACGGAGGTGTTCTCTGATGGATGGAAAACTTCTGCTGCAAGGCTTAGGCAAGTACTTCGCCGGGGTTCTGATGCTCGGGTTGCTGCTGTTCTTGCCGGGGGGCTTCGGCTTCTGGCAGGGATGGATGCTCATGGGGATCTTATTCATCCCGATGCTGATCGCGGGCTTTGTCCTGATGGCAAAGAACCCCGATCTCCTGCGCAAACGTCTGAACGTCAACGAGCAGGAGAAGGAGCAGAAACAGGTGATCCTGTTCAGCGGCATCCTGTTCGCCGTGGCATTTATCGTGGCAGGGCTGAACTTCCGCTTTGACCTGTTTGTCCTGCGGGGGCCCGTCTGCATCGGCGCAGCGGTGGCATTCCTCGTGTTCTATGCCCTCTATGCCGAGGTGCTGCGGGAGAATACCTACCTCTCCCGGACAGTCGAAGTCCAGGAGGAACAGAAGGTCATTGACACCGGGATGTACGGCATCGTCCGCCATCCCATGTACATGGTGACAGTCGGGCTCTTCCTCGCTATGATGCTGGCGCTCGGATCGCTGATCTCCTTCGGCATCATGCTGCTCTATATCCCGCTGATCGCCAAGCGCATCCGCAACGAGGAGGAAGTCCTCATGGAGGGTCTGCCGGGGTATAAGGCGTATATGCGGAAGGTGCGCTATCGGCTGATCCCGTTTATCTGGTGAGCACTCAGTCAGTCATAGACTGTGAAGTGACTGAGCGCAGGATAGTATCCGTCAGTCAACAGACAATAGGTCAGAGCACGCACGCACGCAGGCATAGTCTGTGAAAGTGCATGAGTGCCGCCGACTTTTGCGGCAAAGCCGCATTAGGAGGCACCTGCAAGCGGGGTCACCCCGCATGGATCCAACGTCACGTTGGTTGGTAGCTCACTCACTTTTTTATGTAAGTGAGCTACCAAGTGAACTACCATAATCGTGTAAAATAATCAAATCAAAACAATTTTTATAAGGCGGTGTAATATGGGATTTTTCGCAAAGATCAAGGAGGGTCTGCAAAAGACCCGCAACGCGATGGTGCAGTCCATGCAGCGTGTGGTGAATTCGTTCACCAAGATCGACGAGGAGCTGTTTGAGCAGCTCGAGGAAACCATGATCATGGGTGATATGGGCGTGGAAACGTCCATGGAGATCTGTGACCGGCTGCGGAAGCTCGTCAAGGAGCGCGGCGTCAAGGATCCGGCTAAGATCATGGATCTGATCGAGGAGATCATCGGCGACATGATGGGCGATGAGACGGCGCTCGACCTCTCCACCACCCCGAGCATCATCATGGTCATCGGCGTCAACGGCGCGGGTAAGACCACCACCATCGGCAAGCTCTGCCACCAGTTCAAGCAGGACGGCAAGAAGGTGCTTGTCGCCGCAGCCGATACCTTCCGTGCTGCCGCCATCGAGCAGCTCGAGGTCTGGACACAGCGCGCCGGCGTGGATATTGTCAAGCATGCGGAGGGCTCCGACCCTGCGGCAGTCGTGTTCGATGCCGTGACCGCTGCCATTGCGCGGCAGAGCGATGTCCTCATCGTGGATACGGCAGGCCGTCTGCATAACAAGAAGAACCTCATGAACGAGCTCGAGAAGATCAGCCGCATCCTCAACCAGAAGGCCGAGGGCTGCGCAGTCGAAACGCTCCTCGTCCTCGATGCCACCACCGGCCAGAATGCTGTCTCGCAGGCACGGCTGTTCAGCGAGGTCGCCAATATCACCGGCATCGTCCTCACCAAGCTCGACGGCACTGCAAAGGGCGGCATCGTTGTCAGCATCAAGAATGAGCTCGGCATCCCCGTGAAGCTCGTCGGCGTCGGCGAGAAGATCGACGACCTCCAGGTATTCAACAACCACGACTTCGTCCGCGCTCTCTTCGACCGCGAAGAGGAGCCGGAGGAGGAGACTTCCGTGCAGGAGGAAACGCCTGTGGAGGAAAAGCCCGTTGCGGAAGAGCCCGCTGTTGAGGAGCCTGTAGCTGAGGGAACTGAGACAGAGGAAGAGCCTGCTGTTGCGGAGCCTGTAGTTGAGGCAGAGCCTGCTGTTGCGGAAACTCCTGTAGAAGAAGCCCCGGCAGAAGAACCTGCATCGCTCGAAGAGCCGCTGGTACTGATGGGCGATGTGTGCATCCCGGAGGAGCCGATGGACGAGCCGGAAGAAGCTCCGGCAGAGGAGGAGACTTCTGCCCCCGCCCCTGTGGAAGAGCCTGCCGATGAACCTGTGGAGGAATCCGCTTCCGCTCCGACCGAAGAGCCTGCTGCCGAAGAGCCTGCTCCTGCCGAAGAATCCGCTGAGGAGCCTGCACCTGCGGAAGAACCCGCTGCTGAGGAGCCCGCACCTGTGGAAGAACCCGCCGCTGAGGAGCCCGCCCCTGCGGAAGAACCCGCCGCTGAGGAGCCCGCTCCTGCCGAAGAAGAGGACGATGACGACGATTTCGTCATCGGGGATGTGGGCGCACCGGAGCCCAAGAAGCGCTGGTGGCAGTTCTGGAAGAAGAAGGATAAGTAAGTGCGCCCCGCCGACCTTTGCGCCGTATGGCGCATTGGGAGGCACCTGCGGGTGCAGGGCTGCATAGTCCTGCCGAGGGAGGTTTAGGAGGGGCGAGCAGCCCCTCCTAAGTCGGCGCAAGCCGACAAAAAACATCAACGAAAAGGAGGAATCACAATGAAATTAGTCATGGCAACCAACAATGAAAACAAGCTCCGGGAGGCGCGGGAGATCCTGTCGCCGCTGGGGATCGAGATCCTGTCGCAGCGTGAAGCCGGCGTGGACACGAACCCGGAGGAGAACGGCGAGACCTTCGCCGAGAATGCGATGATCAAGGCTGCTGCCGTCTATGAGCTCGTGCAGTGCCCGGTCATTGCCGATGACAGCGGTCTGTGCGTGGATGCGCTCAACGGCGCACCGGGCGTGTATTCCGCAAGATATGCCCCCAAGGGCGAGGAGTGCCAGACCCTGCTCAAAGAGATGAAGCATGTGCCGGACGACCAGAGAACGGCGCACTTCCAGTGCTGCATCGCCTATATCGACAAGGACGGCTACGGCACGGTGTCCGCATCCTGTGCCGGCAAGATCGGCTATGAGGAGCGCGGGGAGAACGGCTTCGGCTATGACCCTGTCTTCCTCTACAACGGCACCACGCTGGCCGAGATGACCGCCGACCAGAAAAACGCCATCAGCCACCGGGGCGCAGCGCTCCGCCTGCTGTTTGAAGTATTCCGTGAAAGGTATGGTGACAAACATGCTGACAAGTAAGCAGAGAGCCTATCTGAGGGGCATCGCTCAGAGCTATGAGACCATCTTCCAGGTGGGCAAAGGCGGCATCAACGAGAACCTCATCACCCAGGTGAGTGACGCCCTGCGCAAGCGGGAGCTCATCAAGCTGCGCGTGCTCGAGAACTCCATGCTCACCTCCCGGGAGGCCGCCGACCAGCTTGCAGAGGCCTGCGAGGCCGATGTGGTACAGGTCATCGGCAGCCGCTTCGTGCTGTATAAGCCGAACCCGAAGGAGCCCGTCATCGACATGAAGGCTGTGAAGTAATGCGCATCGGACTGTTCGGCGGGAGCTTCAATCCGCCGCATTTAGGCCATCTGCACCTTGCAGAGAGCGTCCATGATGCGCTGCATCTCGATGAAGTGCGGCTCATCCCGTCCAAGATCTCGCCCCACCGCTCCATGGCAGAGTATGCCCCCGAGGAGGATCGGCTCGCCATGTGCCGCCTTGCCGCCGAAGGTCATCCGTGGCTTCGTGCCGAGGATTACGAACTCCGGCAGGAGCGCGTGAGCTACACCTTCAACACCGTGCGCCACTTCGCCGACCTCTACCCGGAGGCGGAGCTGTTTTGGCTCATCGGCGGGGATATGCTCAAGAGCTTCACCACATGGCACCGCTGGGAGGAGATCCTGCAATATACCGCCCTCGCCGCGATGGCCAGAGAAGAGGGCGAGTATGCGGAATTGCAGGAAGCAGCCGCATTTTTGCAGCAATATGGCAAGATTTATCTTGTCGATGTGGAAAGCTTTCCCGTATCTTCTACAAAAATCAGGGAGATGGTCGGGAAATGTCAGAATTATCCTTGCTATTTACCCGAAAAAATAGTACAATATATAGAGGAGAAGAATCTGTACAGGAAGTGATGCCTTTTGTATCAGACGAAGGACAAGATCGCGTTCCTCGAGAAGCGACTCTCCAAAAAGCGCTTCCAGCACTCCGTGAATGTCGCAAGAGCCGCGAAGCTCCTGGCCGCCAACTACGGCGAGGACATCGACAAGGCCTATTTTGCAGGGCTTTTGCATGACATCTGCAAGGAGGATCCCTGGGAGGAACAGCGCAGGCTGATGATCGCGGGTGACTTTGCCCCCGACCTCGCGGAGCTGCACTCCCGGAAGCTCTGGCACGGCATTGCCGGTGCCTATTTCATCGAGACGGAATTCGGCGTGGAGGACAGGGATATCCTGAATGCCGTGCGGTTCCATACGGTGGGCAGGGCTGGTATGTCACGGCTCGAGGAGATCATCTATATCGCCGACATGATCTCGGATGAACGGGATTTCAAGGGTGTCGGCAAGATGCGCAAGCTGGCGTATGAGAATCTACAGCTCGCCATGCTCGAAGCGCTGCGTGATGCGGCGGCTTCGGTGCTGAAAAAGGGCGGGATGCTGCCGGTCTACACCATCGAAGCGTATAACAGCTATCTGCTCAAAACGCAGAATCCCAAGGCTCTGAGCAATACATAAAGCGCAGGCTTTATGCCCCGTCATGGGGTACTTGCAAAGGAGTCTTACCATGAAATTCCATCCGTTTGTGAAACTGTCCGCCGCCGTGGGTGCCGCGTGTATCCTGACGGTGAGTGTCCTCGTCATGCCGTTTCTGCATTCCGGGGGCACCGCCCTGACCGTGCCGCAGTATGCCGCACAGAAGCAGTATGCGGAGAATGTTCCCCCTGAGGACATTCCGCCGACCTTTGCCGAAGGCATTGGGAGCAGGAGTCCTGTCCCCGATCACCTGCCAGCGGAGGACACCCCGCCGCCGGAAGTTCTGCCAGAGGCGACCGTTTGTAATGACGGGCTCGACCTGCCGCAGACTATTGAAGGACAGTTCACGGTGCTCTTTTTAGGCTTCGATTCGCAGGAAAACGGCAGCGGCAGTCTGCACGATGTGAATTACCTCATGCAGTTCGACCTTGCCCCGGCAGGGCTGACCATTTTACAGATCCCGCGGGATACCTATGGTCCCGGCTATACGTCCTCCCCGACGCAGAAGTTCAACAGCATCTGCGCCTGCGGGGATCCGGCACTGACCGGTGTGCAGCGGGTGATCTGTGCCGCGGAGGAAAACTTCGGCATCCCTGTGGATGCGTATCTTGTGACCGGCTGCGATGCCATTGCAGACATCGTGGACATCCTCGGCGGTGTCCCGGTGGACATGCCCTACCGGATCGAGTTCGAGCCGGGGAAGATCATCGAAGCAGGAACGCAGACCCTCACCGGACAGCAGGCCGCATGGCTCCTGCGCTACCGGCAGGGCTATGCAATGGGCGATATCGGCCGCATCGAAGCGCAGCGCATTTTCTTAGCCGCACTGATGCACAAGCTGTCCGCCATGCCACGGCTCCAGATCCTTGCCGCCTTGCAGCGGATCACGGCAGCCGGACTTGTCTCCACCGACCTACAGGTGGATGACATGGCAAGGCTCGCCGACCTGTGCAGTACCTTTGGTGCCGAGCAGACGGAGATCTTTCTCCTCCCCGGAGAACCCGCCGAGCTCGACGGGCAGTCGCTGTGGTCTGTGCATAAACGTGCAGCCCTCACGCTCATCGACACAAAGCTGCGCAAACGCCAGCCACCCATGCGGTACGAGGACAACCCCCTGACCGAGATCATCCCGGAAGGGGAGTACCAAAGCACCGCTTATGATAACAACATTACCGACCTCCAGAAGGCAGATGCACCCGTCTTAGTGAATTAAGATGCGGGTGCAGGCGGGGTAGCCCCCGCTGGCATCATTCTCCCAATGCGCCTTACGGCGCAAAGGTCGAATCAATAACCTGCGGGTGCAGGGCTGCATAGTCCTGCCGAGGGAGGTTTAGGAGGGGCGAGAAGCCCCTCCTAAGTCGGCGCCAAGCCGACAAAAATACCACCACTAAGGAAGTGATATGTAATGACAGCAGAAGAGAAGATCAAGGTCATTGTCCGGGCGCTGGATCAGAAGCGTGCGGAGGACATCCGTGTGCTGAAGGTCACCGATCTGACGATCCTGGGCGACTACTTCATCATCGCCAACGGTACGTCCACGACGCACACCAAGACGCTGGCCGAGGAAGCAGAGTTCCAGATGTCGCAGCTTGGCGAGGAGCCGCATCACCGCGAGGGCATGCCGGGCTCCAACTGGTACATCCTCGACTACACGGACGTGATCGTGCATGTGTTCTTCCAGGAGACACGCGAATTCTACCGCCTGGAGCAGCTCTGGGCAGATGCCGAGCCGGTAGATGTCAGCCAGTACATCGTCAAGGAGGGCGAGTAAATGCCGGAGCGCGGCAGAACGATCGTGACGTTCTTCGGAGCGTACCTGATCGGCAAAAGTGTCCTGAACCTGATCCTCGGCTTTTCGATGGGGAACATCATCAGCCTTGTCATCGCTGTGGTGATAGCAGCGCTGTGGTTCTTCGGTGTGAAGTACACCAACTACATCGTGACGGTCATCCTGTTGTTCGTGGTGGTGTGGCACCTGAAGGACAACATCACCGGATTTCCGGGCACCTGGCTCTATCTGACCGAGGCAGTGGTGGACATTGCCGTTGCCGCCTGTACGGTGTTCGTTCCGGACATCAAGGCACACTTTGAGAGGGATTGAGGTCTGACCTCACCTTCTAATAAAAGGCAGGTCAGGGCGCGCCAGCGCCCCCCATATCCTCCCCCAACGGGGGAGGTGCCGCCGAACGGCGGCGGAGGGGGACGGCTCTGTGCCGGTTTCCCCCTGAATAAAGTCATTTTGAGGGCTTGACTCTCACTATATATCTATCTTAATCGAAAGAGGGCTTTCAACCAATGAGCAAGTATGATTACGCAGGCATTGAGAAAAAATGGCAGGCATACTGGGAGGCGCACAACACCTTCCATGCCGAGAACGACTTCACCAAGCCGAAGTTCTATGCGCTGGTAGAGTTCCCGTACCCCTCCGGCCAGGGTCTGCACATCGGCCATCCGAGACCGTATACGGCAATGGACATCGTTGCCAGAAAGCGCCGCCTCGAGGGCTATAACGTGCTGTTCCCGATGGGCTGGGATGCGTTCGGCCTCCCGACCGAGAACTTCGCCATCAAGAACAAGATCCATCCGGCGATCGTCACCAAGAACAACGTTGACCGCTTCCGCGGACAGCTCAAGTCCATCGGTCTGAGCTTCGACTGGGACAGAGAGGTCAACACGACCGACCCGACCTACTTCAAGTGGACACAGTGGATCTTCCTCCAGCTCTTCAAGAAGGGTCTGGCCTATAAGAAGGAGATGGCTGTCAACTGGTGTACCTCCTGCAAGGTCGTACTGGCCAACGAGGAAGTTGTCGGCGGCTGCTGCGAGCGCTGCGGCGGCGAGGTCATCCGCAAGGTCAAGAGCCAATGGATGCTGCGCATCACCGCCTACGCCCAGAAGCTCATCGACGGGTTGGATACGGTCAACTTTATCGAGAAGGTCGCCGTCCAACAGAAAAACTGGATCGGCCGCAGCGAAGGTGCGGAAGTCGACTTCACCCTGACAACCGGCGATAAACTGCGCGTGTACACCACC
>JAGADP010000200.1 GCA_017828885.1 Oscillospiraceae bacterium
CAAAGAAAAAGAAAAAGAAGAAGACAGGTCACGTTGCGATACCGTTTCTGATCGCACTGCTGCTTGGCATTGTGGGCATCGGCGGCGTGGCGATGTTCGTGTTCAAGAAGCTCAACGCAAACAACGGCCCGGAGATCAAGGAGATGGCGACCAGTGTCACCAAGCCGACCGCCGAGGACAATATGTCGCTGCTGTTCGTGCTCGATGAGAAGGACAACAGCTCCCTTGCCAACGCCACACAGCTCACCTTCGTGGTAGTGCGCGTGCTGCCTGCCGAGAAGAAGATGGTCTTCCTCAGCTTCCCGGAAAACATGCTTGCCGTGGTAGACGGCCGCAATGACACGCTTGCCAACTTCTACCGCAACAGCGGCATCCAGGCGACCAAGGCAGCCATTGAGGATCAGGCCGGCATCGCGGTGGATCGGTATATGATCCTCGATTCCGAGGCGTTCCAGAAGATCTGCAACATCTACGGCGGCGTATACTATGCTGTTCCCACCGGCACGATCGGCTTTGTGGAGAGCAAGGATCCGCAGTATCTCGGCCCGCCCCAGATCGAGAAGCTCATCACCTATTCTATCTATGAGCAGGGCGAGATCCAGCGTACCGCCATCACTTCCGATGTGCTTGCAGAGATGATCAACCTGACAGACAAGGAGCGTATCGTCGCTTCGATGGACTCCAACTTCCGTGCGCTCGTCAACAAGTGCGTGGATACGGACATCACCTCTGTAGACTACAGCAACGAGAAGAATGCAATCAAGTATATGTATAACTACGGCAACACCATCGCTTCGTTCCGCATGGCGACCGGTCAGATGGGCGAAAATTCGGATGTATTCATGATCAGCGATAATTTCCAGCGCTCTGTTGCCGACATCTTTGACGGCCAGAAGCAGCGTCCGGCTTCCACAGAAGCTGTGCCTGCCGATGCAGAGCCCGCAGAGGACGGTGCGCCGGCTGAGGACAATTCTGCCGCAGAGGAGGACTCTGCTGCGGAGGAGGAGACCGCCGCAGAGGAAAATGCCGCCTCTGAGGAATAAGCATGTACACCGGCATTTTTGACACCCATGCGCACTACACGGACAGCACCTTTGACGCCGACCGGGCGGCTCTGCTCGGCAATTTCCCGGCGGAGGGCGTGGCCTGCGTGATGCTGGCAGGATGCAGCGTGGCGGATTCCCGGCGCTGCACCGAACTGGCGGCGCAGTACCCGCATGTCTGGTGTGCCGTGGGTATCCATCCGGAGCAGCTCGACGGGCTGGAACCGGACTGGTGCGAGCAGCTCCGCGCGATGGCTGTACACGAGAAAGTACGTGCCATCGGTGAGATCGGCCTGGACTACCACTATGAAGGCTATGACCGGGCGCTCGAGCATGAGGTGCTGGAGCGGCAGCTTGCACTTGCCAAGGAGCTCGACCTGCCCGTGATTTTGCACATCCGGGAGGCGATGGGCGATGCGCTCGAGCTCCTGCGCCGGACAAGGCCGCGGGGCGTGGTACACTGCTTCTCCGGCTCGGCGGAAACAGCGCGTGAGCTGGTGGATCTGGGGCTGTACATCGGCATCGGCGGCGTGCTGACCTACAAAAATGCCCGCAAGGTCGTGCAGGCGGTGGCTGTGATCCCCGAGGATCGGCTGCTGTTCGAGACGGACTGCCCCTATCTGGCACCTGTCCCCTATCGAGGACAGCGCTGCGACAGCCGGATGATCGCCGCTGTGGCAGAACGCGCCGCGGAGATCCGGGACACGGATGCACAGACGCTCATTCATACCGCTGCCGAAAACGCCAGGAGGCTGTTCGGCATCTCCTGAGGTGAGAAACATGAACGAACAGAACTACACGTCCTACAGCACAACAGGCAGCCGGAAGCCTGTCTCCCGGAAAACTGTCTATCTCGTCTTCTTTGTGCTGTTTATCCCGATCCTTGCCGTTTCTTTAGTCCCGTTCCTGCTCACATATTTTGTCTTTTCCACAGAGATGGCACAGGCGAACCCCAAGGGCTGTACCGAATCGGTATACGCCGTTGTGAGCCGGAACATCTCGCGGGAAACGGAGGACGAGGATACAGGGCGGTATACGGAATACGTGCCTGTTTTCCGGTATCAGTATGCCGGGAACTCCTATGAAGTGGAAAGCGCCTTTGCAGACACCACGCCCCGTTTCAAGGAGGGCGAAGAGGTGCAGCTCATGGTGGATCCCAACGATCCCATGCACGTCTACGATCCGGGTAGCCGCGGCATCCTTCGCGGCGCCTATCTGCTGACGCTGACATTTCCGGCGGGCGTGATCTTCGGCGCTATCGTTGTCGGCGTGATGATCCGCGTGATCCTGGGGAAGCGGAACAGCGCAGCGTAAAACTTGCAGTAACAGCTCTCAACGGGGGAGGGAGACCGATGATCTTTTTTGTGGAGGATGACCCGAGCATCCGGGAACTTGTGATCTATACCCTGAGCAGCTCCGGCATGGAGGCGAAGGGCTTTGCAGCGCCGTCTGACTTCTGGAGCGCCATGCAGGATGCCACACCTGAGCTGATCCTGCTGGACATCATGCTGCCGGAGGAGGACGGTCTGTCCATTCTGCGCAAGCTGCGTGACGACCGGCGCACCGCCGACATCCCCGTCATGATGCTCACGGCTCGCAGCAGCGAGTATGACAAGGTCATCGGGCTCGATGCAGGCGCAGACGACTACGTCCCCAAGCCCTTCGGCATGATGGAGCTGATCGCCCGTGTACGGGCGCTTCTACGGCGCACGCAGAAGACCGAGGCGACGGAGCGCTTCTGTCTGGGAGAGCTCACTGTCCTGCCGGAGCAGCACATCGCCGAGGTCAACGGCGAACGCATCACCTTGACCTACAAGGAATTTGAGATGCTCCTGCTGCTGCTGCGCAACCGGGGTCTGGTGCTGACACGGGAACGGTTCCTTGACAAGGTCTGGGGCTATTCCTTCGGCGGCGAGAGCCGCACGGTCGATGTCCACATCCGGACGCTCCGCCAGAAGCTCGGCACGGCCGGCCGTTATATCCGCACCATCCGCGGCATCGGCTACAAGCTGGAGGATACGCCCGATGAAGATTGAACTGACAAAGCGCCTTTTCACGGCCTGCATCGTCGTATTCGTCATGAGCATGCTCATGGTGATGTGCGTGGTCGGAAACTACCTCGCACGGCGCAATCTCGAAGAAGTAAAGGACATGGCGATCCATGTCTCCGCCATTCTGGATGCGCAGGGATGGGATCTCCTCCCGCAGGCCGACCAGAACTCCCCTACCCGTATGACCATCATCGCGCCGGACGGCTCGGTGCTCTATGACAGCAATTTCCCTGCCAACACGCTCGAGAACCACGGCGACCGCGAGGAATTCCGCGACGCTCTTGTCTACGGCGAGGGTGAGAGCGCCCGCTATTCCAAGGCGCTGCTGCACAAGACCGTCAACTATGCGGTACGGCTGAAAGACGGCAACGTCATGCGCATCTCAATGGTACAGGATACGATCTGGATGCTGCTGGCGAGCATGCTCAATCCGATGCTTCTCATCGTGCTGATCGCTGTGCTGCTGTCTGTGTTTCTGGCATCGCGTTTCTCCCGGAAGATCATGGAACCGATCAACAGGATGGACGTGGAAAATCCCGACGATCGCGATGTCTACGACGAAATGAAGCCGTTCATCCATCGTCTGGTGAGTCAGAACCAGCAGATCCACCGCCAGATGGAGGCCATCAAGGAGGAGCACTCCAAGCAGGACGCCATGCGCCGGGAATTCACGGCGAATGTCTCCCACGAGCTGAAAACGCCGCTGACCTCGATCTCCGGCTTTGCCGAGATCATCCGGGACGGCATGGTGCAGGAGAAGGACATCCCGCATTTTGCGGACACGATCCACAAGGAGGCCGCACGGCTGATGAACCTCGTTAACGACATCCTCCGGCTCTCGCGCCTTGAGGACATCGACGAGCGTCCCGAAAAGGACATGGTGCCGATCCAGCTCCAGGATACGGCGGGCGTTGTCATGAAGCGCCTGCAGCTCCCGGCTGAAAAGCAGGAGATCACAATGCAGCTTGACGGCGATCCGGTGCAGATCCTCGGCGTCTCGAACATCATCGAGGAGGTCGTCTACAATGTCTGCGACAACGCCATCAAGTACGGCAAGCGCGGCGGCTATGTCCACATCACGACCGGGTCGAAGGACGGCAGAGCCTTCCTGCTGGTCAAGGACAACGGCATCGGCATTTCACAGGCGAACCAGAGCCGTGTATTTGAGCGGTTTTACCGGGTCGATAAGAGCCATTCCAAGGCTGTCGGCGGCACCGGTCTCGGACTGTCCATCGTCAAGCACGCCATGCTCCAGCATGGGGGCGAGGTCACCCTCGAAAGCGACCTCGGCACCGGCACGGAGGTCGGGCTGTGGTTCCCGCTGTATGAAGCGGATGACAAAACAACGGAAAGTGGGGATAATTCATGAAAAGAATCATTCTGACGGCATTTGCCGTAGTACTGACGGTATGCAGCGTGTTCCTGATGACCGGCTGTACCGGCGGCGGGAGCTCCAAGGACGACTACGCCACGATCGAGACTGCCCGCAGCGAGATGGAAAAGATGGCAAAGTCCTCCACCCGTTCGGCACTCGGCGACCAGGGGCAGTGGTACATCTACGATATGCGGCTGATGTACCAGAAGGACAACGACTTCTTCAACCAGATGAAGACAGATCTGGGCGACGATTTCGACTCCGTGCTCTCCAACGGCGACCCGATCTTCATCGGCATCCTGCCGTTCAGGAAGAGCTACCGTCTCTATGCCGGCAGCCCGGATGAAGCACATATGCTGTACCCGGACTGGAACTACGAGGCGCTTGCCAAACCGAGCAACTAAATAATAAAAACAGGAGACATGGCGGCGTGCCATGTCTCCTCAGCTTGTCGAGAAACCCCGGTTTCTCGCTTCG
>JAGADP010000201.1 GCA_017828885.1 Oscillospiraceae bacterium
AAAGTTTGATCAAAAAAATCAGGTTGGGGTTCCTCTGTAGACAAAAAAGCCAGACGCAATTGTCTGGCTTTTGCGATATTATTCTGTAGCGGCTTCTGTCGCAAACTCATGATGCTCCACGGGTTGCAGCTCGTTCATGGCGGCATCCTCTTCGCCGTAAGTCGAGATCTGCACGGAGAGGATCAGGATGTCCTCCATCGGCGGGGTATAGCCGCCGGTATGCTCTGCCTGCAACGGTGCGGCGCAGATGGCATCCACCACGTCAAGCCCCGCATAGGTCTGCCCGAACACGGTGACCTGCTGGGAGAAATTCGGTACACCGCCCCAGCTCAGGAAGGTATCTGCCAGCACCTCGCTTGCCGATGCGGACTGAAATTCCTGCAGGAACTCCTCATCCGAGAAATCCACCGACCCGAGCAGCATGAAGCGGCTGCCGGTGTACTTCTCCTCGGTCTTGAACAGGCGCTTGGTGAAGCTCGTGTCCGTCGCGGTGGTCATCGCACAGAGCGCGCCCTTGAACGGCCAGAGATCCTGGTGCAGCTCGCGGGGGATCCTTTCCTGTTCCTCCGTGGCGGCATCGGGGAGGCCACCGAGCACGTTCTTGGCGCCGGCTGCGAAATAGACGTCGTTCTTCGCCTCGAATACATAGGTATTGTCATAGTACCCCTCCCCTGCCAGACGCTCGAACTGCGCCACGGTCTGGGGGGCGTATTCCGGATAGAGCACACAGCGGATCTCGCCCTTCGTGGTGGTGATGATGGCTGTGGGAGCGCCCTCCGGGATTTCCTGTGTCTGGGCGAGGACGAGGGTGTCCGGGTCTATATAGGTATAACCCTGGTTGCCGATCATCACGCTGAAATAGAATGCAATGAAGCTGATGACGGCTGCCACCATGAGGAATATGCCGAGGGCGGAGAGGCTTTTTTTACGATTTTGCATAGAGTCTCCTTCTATATAAAAAGATGCAGGTGCAGGAGGCTCAGCCTCCTGCCGAGGGAGGTTTAGGAGGGGCTCGGGTGAACACCCCGTCCCCTCTGTCACTTCGTGACACCTCCCCACCCCGTGGGGAGTCTTCCCCCTCCTAAGTAGGCGATAGCCGACAAAAACCTTACAGTTTCTTGATCTCCACGCCCTGACGGGTCTCGCGGACGCTGTAGCCGAGCTTGGCGATCTCGTCGCGGAGACGGTCTGCCTCTGCGAAGTCCTTGGCCTTTCTGGCGGCGGCACGCTGCTCCACGAGGTCGAGCACTTCCTGCGGGATGGCATCCTCCTTGCGCTCATACAGCAGACCGAGCACGCCGGTCAGCTCGTTGAATACCGCAAGACCGGCTTCGAGCTGCTCCTTGGAGGTGTTGGCATCGGCTGCCATGATGTTCAGCTCACGCACCAGCTCAAACACAGCCGTCAGACCGTCGGCAGTGTTGAGGTCATCCTCGAGGGCGGTGATGAAGTCGGCTCTTGCCTTGTCGAAGACAGCCTGTGCTTCGGGGGCGATGCTGCCGGACTTGGCATTGCCGATGGCAGCAGTCACGGTGTCACGGCACTGGTACAGTCTGTCCAGAGACGCCTTGCAGGCATCGAGCAGGTCGGCGGTGTAGTTCATGGGCGCACGGTACTGTGCCTGGATCATCAGATAACGGATGACCTCATAGCCGTACTGCGCCGCAACGTCACGGGTCAGGAAGAAATTGCCGAGAGACTTGGACATCTTCTTGTGATCCACGTTGATATGGCCGTTGTGCATCCAGTAGTGGGAGAAGGGAACGCCGTTGGCTGCTTCGGACTGTGCGATCTCGTTCTCATGATGCGGGAAGACCAGGTCATGACCGCCGCAGTGTAGGTCGATGGTGTCGCCGAGGGTGTCCTTTGCCATGCAGGAGCACTCGATGTGCCAGCCCGGACGACCCGGACCCCACGGGGAATCCCAGTGCTGCTCGTCCGTGCCGCAGCCCTTCCAGAGCGCAAAGTCGAGCGGGTCTTCCTTGATGTCATTGATGTCCACGCGGGCACCGGCGATCAGATCGTCGAGAGACTGTCCGGAGAGCTTGCCGTAGCCGTCGAACTTACGGGTACGGTAGTAGACATCGCCCTCTGCCTGGTAGGCATAGCCCTTGTCGATGAGGGTCTGGATGAAGCCGATGATCTTGTCGATGTAGAGCGACACCTTCGGGTGTACGGTCGCCGGACGGACGTTCAGGCCGTTGGCATCAGTCTCGTACTCGTGGATGTACTTCTCGGCCGTTGCCTCGGGGGTGAGCCCCTCCTGTGCCGCCTGACGGATGATCTTGTCATTGACGTCGGTGTAGTTCTGCACAAAGGTCACATCATAGCCTCTGTACTCCAGAAAGCGACGGAATACGTCAAACACGCAGATCGGACGGGCATTGCCGATGTGGATGAAGTTGTAGACCGTCGGGCCGCAGACATACATGCGCACCTTGTTCGGTTCCATCGTCTCGAAATTTTCCTTCTTGCCGGTAAGGGTGTTAAAAACCTGTAACATGGTATTACCTCCATAGAAATAGGGTCGTGATCGAATTAAGATACTATCTTATTATAGCGGATAATGCCTGCAATGTCAAGCGGTTTGCTCGGTATTGGGGCGCTGCGCATGGAAAAGCAGCGCTTCTGCCGGGATCCCGGGGCGACAGGGCTGCATATTGTGCAGAAACAAGTAAAGGGATGTGCGGAATTTGGCGAAAATGCCAAAAATACAGAATCCTCTTGACATCGTGGTAAAAAGGTGGTACACTAAGTTTAGCACTCATGGAGTTGGAGTGCTAACACTTCCAAACAATGACTGCCAGAAAGGGGAGCGTATTCCTTTGAATGAGCGGAAGCTGAAGATCCTGGCGGCCGTGGTGGAGGAGTATGTGCGTACCGGTGAGCCTGTGGGCTCCAAGGTCATTGCCAATCTGCCGGGGATCGGCGTTTCAGCCGCAACCGTCCGGAACGATATGGCAATGCTCGAACAGCTTGGCTTTCTTGAGCAGCCGCATACCTCCGCCGGCAGAGTCCCGACGATCAGCGGATACCGGCTGTATATTGAAAAGATCATGACACCCCCTGCCCTCCCCGATTCGGAGCGGGAGCGGCTCGACAATATGCTTGCGGAGCAGGGCCCGATGACGGGCGAGCTGCTCATCCAGAACGCCACGACGGCGCTGGCCGAGCTGACGCAGTGCGCTGCGGTCGTCTCGGACTTTTCGCCGAAGTTCTCGGTCATCTCCAAGGTGGAGGTCATCCCGGCGGGCAAGCGTGTGTATGTGGTGCTGCTCATCACCTCGGGCGGTGCGATCAAGAACAAGGCCTGCCGGCTGGAGTTCGATCTCACCAACGAGCAGCTTGACCGGTTCTCGGATTATCTGGCCGAGCACCTCGAGGGCGTGAGCGTGGCAGAGCTGTCCGATGAACGGATGGCAGAGCTTGCCGCGGCGATGGGCGCTTATATGATGACGATGGCACCGCTCGTGCAGGGCATCTGCGAGCTGTCAAGAGACTTGCAGCAGCATGCACTGACATTCAGCGGTGAGAAGAACCTGTTCTCCTGCGAGGATCTGGATAAAATGGAGGTCGTCCGCTTCATTGAGCACAAGGAGGAGCTGGTAAGGCTCCTGGACGATTCCTTCAGCGGCATCCGGGTCATGTTCGGAGAAGACGGCGGGAGCTTTGTCATCGGCAATTCCAGCATGATCGTTTCCAAGTTCCGCAAGGACGGAAAAAATGTAGGCTCCCTTGGCGTGATCGGCCCGATGCGGCTCGATTATGCGAAGGTGATACCATATTTAGAGTATTTTTCTCAGAAAATCACCGATCTGATCTCCGAGGAGGGCGAAGAGCTCCCGGCGGACGGTCAGAGCGAAGAGAACAGAAAGGGGTGAGTCCCAATGGCAGAACAGGATAAACTGCGTGATGATGAGCTGGAGGAGAAGACTTCGGCGGAAGAAACAGCAGAGGATCCGGAGGAGATCGAGGAAACAGACGAGACAGACCTTGACGAAGATGATGAGGCTGCTGAGGATGACGAGGAACCGGAGGAGGATGCGAACGAAGCACTCGAGCAGGAGCGTGAACGCTATCTGCGGCTGTTTGCGGAGTTCGACAACTTCCGGAAGCGGACTGCCAAGGAGAAGCTGGAGGCCTACAGCGATGCGACTGCACGCTGCATCGGCGAGCTGCTCCCGGTGGTGGACAATTTCGAGCGTGCCGTGGAGGCACCGTGTACGGATGAGCAGTATCATTCCGGCATGGTCATGATCCTGACGCAGCTGCGGAATTTCCTCGAGAAGGCAGGCGTCACGGAGCTGGAAGCGCTCGGCGCCGAGTTCGATCCGAACATCCACCACGCCATCAAACAGGCTGAGGCGACCGAGGAATTCCCGGAGAACACCGTCTGCGAGGTATTCCAGAAGGGCTACATGCTCAAGGATCGCCTGATCCGTCCCGCAATGGTGGCGGTCAGCAGTTAGCATTTGAAGGAAAACGGGCAGCAAGGCACAGTTCACTGCACAACAGCAAACGGTTGCCTATCCCGTTAAAAACGGGTCAGGGGTGAAACTCCGGAAAAGAGAATGCAGCCCCGCCGTTTCAAAGTACCTTGTTATAATAACAGGGTCTCAAGTGCAGAGCTCCTGAAAAGGCACAGCACCTTAACTAAGTAAACCCCCTGTTATACAAACGGGGTCTCAGGGGCGGAGCCCCTGAAAAGGGGGCGCAGCCGCAGCCCCGTCCTCCCCGGCACCCGGAGCGAAGCGAACGGGTGCCCCACTCTCAGAAAACTTTATCAACTAAAGATAAATATAGAAAGGAAGATTCATCATGAGCAAAATTATCGGTATTGACCTGGGTACGACAAATTCCTGTGTAGCCGTTGTAGAAGGCGGTAACGCAGTCGTTATCACCAACGCAGAGGGCGCAAGAACCACGCCGTCCGTTGTGGCATTCTCCAAGACCGGCGAGCGTCTGGTCGGCAAGGTCGCCAAGAACCAGGCGATCACCAACCCCGACAGAACCATCAGCTCCATCAAGCGCCACATGGGCAGCAGCTACAAGGTAGAGATCGACGGCAAGAAGTACACCCCGCAGGAGATCTCCGCGATGATCCTCCAGAAGCTGAAGGCTGACGCTGAGGCATACCTCGGCGAGACCGTCAACGAGGCAGTTATCACCGTTCCGGCATACTTCACCGATGCACAGCGTCAGGCGACCAAGGATGCCGGCCAGATCGCAGGTCTCGTGGTAAAGCGTATCATCAACGAGCCGACCGCAGCTGCGCTGTCCTACGGTATCGACAAGGAAGAGGATCAGAAGGTCATGGTCTATGACCTCGGCGGCGGTACCTTCGATGTATCTATCATCGAGATGGGCGAGGGCTACCAGCAGGTAATCGCTACCGCAGGTAACAACCACCTCGGCGGCGACGATTTCGACCAGCGCATCATCAACTGGATGGTCGATGAGTTCCGCAAGGAGAACGGCATTGACCTGTCCACCGACAAGATGGTCATGCAGCGTCTGAAGGATGCAGCCGAGAAGGCAAAGATCGAGCTGTCCTCCACTCCGACTGCCAACATCAACCTGCCGTTCATCACCGCAGATGCTTCCGGTCCGAAGCACCTCGATATGACCATTTCTCAGGCAAAGTTCAACGAGCTGACCGCTGACCTCGTACAGGCTACGATGGGCCCGGTTCGTCAGGCTCTCGAGGATTCCGGCATGAGCGCTTCCGAGCTCGACAAGGTGCTCATGGTCGGCGGTTCTTCCAGAATCCCGGCTGTTCAGGAAGCTGTCAAGAAGCTCATCGGCAAGGATCCCTTCAAGGGCATCAACCCGGATGAGTGCGTAGCGCTCGGCGCAGCACTCCAGGGCGGCGTGCTCGGCGGCGATGTCCAGGAAGGCCTGATGCTCCTCGACGTTACTCCGCTGTCTCTCGGTATCGAGACCGCAGGCGGCGTCTGCACCAAGATGATCCCGAGAAATACCACCATCCCGACCAAGAAGTCTGAGGTATTCTCCACCTACGCTGACAACCAGCCGGCCGTTGACATCAACGTGCTCCAGGGTGAGCGTGAGTTCGCACGCGACAACAAGCAGCTCGGTACCTTCCGTCTGGACGGCATCGCACCGGCAATGAGAGGCGTTCCGAGAATCGAAGTTACCTTCGATATCGACAGAAACGGTATCGTACACGTATCCGCGAAGGATCTCGGCACCGGCAAGGAGCAGCAGATCTCCATCACCGCTTCCACCAACATGTCCAAGGACGACATCGAGAAGGCTGTCAAGGAGGCCGAGGCTTACGCTGAGGAAGACAAGAAGCGCCGTGAGGAAGTCGAGACCAAGAACCAGGCCGAGAACATGGTGCTCCAGAGCGAGAACACCCTGAAGGAGCTGGGCGACAAGGTCTCCGAGGGCGATCAGGCTGCGGTACGTGCAAAGAGCGCAGAGCTCCAGAGTGCGATCGACGCCAACGACACCGAGGCCATGAAGACCAAGATGGACGAGCTCCAGAAGGTGCTGATGGATGTCGGTTCCAAGATCTATGCACAGCCGGGCGCAGGTCAGCCTGGCATGGGTCAGCCGAACATGGGCGGCGCTGATTTCAGCGAGCAGCCGAATGCAGGCTCCGGCGATGACGACGTGATCGACACCGACTTCACCGAGGCATAAGATAACTGAAAAACGGCTATATATAGGGGCAGACTCACTCTGCCCCCATAGCCGTATCTGATAGAAAAAAAGAAGTGGGGGAGCAGAACCCCTCACCATGCAGCTTTTGCTGTAAATGAAAGGAGTGCCGCTCCGGCGGCGAATGCGTATGGCTGATAAGCGAGATTATTATGAAGTGCTGGGTTTGCAGCGTGGTGCCAGTGAGGACGAGATCAAGAAGGCATACCGCAAAATGGCACGTGAGAACCACCCCGACCTTCATCCGGACAAGGTGGAAGAATGCGAAGAAAAGATGAAGGAGATCAACGAGGCCTACAGCGTGCTGTCCGATCCTGAAAAGCGCCAGCGCTATGACCAGTTCGGCCATGAGGGCATGGAGGAAGGCTTCGGCGGCTTTGGCGGAGGCTTCCCGGGCGGCTACAGTGCCGACATGGGCGACATCTTCGACAGCCTGTTCAGCGGCATTTTCGGCGGCGGCATGGGCGGCGGCACGGCACGCGCCAATACGGCCAACGCACCCCGCAAGGGCCGCGACATCAACTACAACATCAGCATCAGCTTCATGGAGGCCTGTCAGGGCAAGGCGCAGGAGATGAGCATCAATCATCAGGAGCGCTGCAACACCTGCAACGGCACCGGTGCGGAGCCGGGTACCCAGGCGGAGATCTGCCCGGACTGCCACGGCCGCGGCTCGGTCAAGTACACACAGCAGACACCCATCGGCGCGATCTCCTCGACCCGTCCCTGCAACCACTGCGGCGGCAAAGGCACGGTCATCAAGAGCCCCTGCCAGAAGTGCCACGGTCAGGGACGCATCAAGGTGCAGAAGCGTGTGAACATCAACATCCCCGCTGGTATCAACGAGGGACAGGTACTGCGTGTGCCCGGTGAGGGCGACAGCGGCATCAACGGAGGACCGGCAGGCAATCTGAATGTCAGCGTGAGCATCCGTCCGCATCCGATCTTCAACCGTGACGGCCTTGACGTACACTGCGAGGTGCCGATCACCTTTGCACAGGCCGTTATGGGCGGTGAGATCGAGGTGCCGACCATCGACGGCAATGCCCGCATCACCATCCCGGAGGGCACCCAGAACGGCGCCAAGCACCGTCTCAAGGGCAAGGGCATCAAGTACCTCCAGCAGGATCGCCGCGGTGACGAGATCGTCCAGCTCTACATCGAGGTACCCCGCAGCCTTTCCAAGAAGCAGAAGGAGCTGCTCCAGGAATTCGACGGTTCCCTCAATGAGAAGAACTACCAGAAGCGGACGGGGTTCTTTGATAAGCTGAAGGAGCTGTTCAAGTAAAAAAATAAGAGGCAGAGGCGGGGAGCTTCTGTCTCTTTGCATTTTCAAAAAGAGCGCAGCCGAAGCTGCGCTCTTTTTGTTATGAAATATGTCGGGTCACTGTTACGCCGTTGAGTGTTACGCTTACATCGTCGTCGAGGTATTGTTTGCCGTCGTAGTTTTTTACGAAGCGTTGACCATTTTCATCAGTGTAAATTGTGGACCACGGTCTTGCAAAAATAAAGTCGAACAAATGTCCTTGTGGGAATGAGGCATTAGTTGAACCAGCATTAAAACTGAACACCATGTTTTCAGTACCCATATAGCGATATTCGCCTTCACATGAAACACTGTTTAAACTATCTGCGATATTCTGAAGATATGTGTAGCTTTCATATCCTATGATTGTATTTTTTGTATGCCATTGCGATAAAGTATCCAGCCAATTCGGTAATTCTGTTTCCAAAATATCAGAAGATATCTCAATTGATGCGGTTTTGTCTATAGGGATTTCTCTTTCTGAATATAGCCCCATCATCACTGTTCCATCATCTTCAATTTTGATATTGCAGGACATATCGACAGTATAATTTTTATTGCCGGAGTAGACTTCCGCCTTGAACGGTACAGTCACCGAGCCGTCCGCATTGGTCGGCAGTTCAGTAGGTGCTTCTGTGGGCTCTGTTGGCGGTTCGGTCGGCGGCTCTGTGGGTTCTGTTGCTTCTGTAGCCGGTTCGGTAGGGTCTTGGGTTTCGGTTGGGGCGGGATTCCTTTCGTCGGATGTGAGCCATTCTGTCAGTTCCATACCGCCGCCGGCTCCCCGGTAGGCTGCGTAGATCAGTGTCAGCGCTGCATCCGATGCATTGATGACCCCGTCGTTGTTCAGGTCGCCGAGATTCTGGCTGACAGACGGGCTTTTCTGAGCTTCTTCAAGCTGGGCTTCCAGTTCGGCAACTTTTGCTTCCAGTTCGGCAATTTTTTCCTTGTCGTTGTTTGTCGGCTCGGTAACTTCTTCGGCGTTCTTGCTGACTGTGATCTCGTGACCGAAGGCTTCTATGGTAGCCGGCTTAGTCAATTCTTTTTTGGGAGTAATGGTGAACTCAAAGTCTTTTCCAAGAGGAACCTGCTCCCATCTATCATACATGATTGTATATCCAACTGTGTTTGTACCATAGCTAATAACAGTACTATAAGAATCTTTATATGTGCTGTATTCTATTTCAGGGTTGGAATATATAGAATCATCAAACCAAATAGTGCCAAAATTAACAACAGCACCCAAAATGCTATATTTTGTTTCGTTTTGTCCGATAACAGTAACACTTCCATCTGAATATACGATCGCAACACAAGTCATTTCCCCATTTTCGGCTGAAGTGGTTTTTGCAGTATACTCCGCCGACCAGCTTTCCCTGCTGACGATCGTCTTTTCGGGCGCTGTATCCTCCGCAATGACCTCCGCCGACATGGCAGAAGCGCCGCAAACGGCAAGCATGATCGCACTGCAAATGGCTGTGACTAACAGTTTCTTCTTAGACCTCATAGCTATGACCTCCCATGCATTTTATTGTATAATGGCTTTTGGAATGCTTCAATGACTAAGATACGACCTTTTCTTAGTTTCATTATATCGCATATCACAAAACATGTCAATAGGAATCAAAAAGCCCACCCTGTCTTTTTTCAGATTAGGGCTTGTAATTTCCGGAAGAGTATGTTATAATAAAAAAGAGCGTGTACAGAGAAACCACACGCAGCTCCACGATACTAACGAGTGATAGATACTTCTTATCAGGAAAGGACGGCAGATATGTTATATACAGAGGATCATATCGGAAAAATCATGATCTCGGACAACTACCTGCGTCAGCTCACGGAGCAGACTGTGATGCAGTGCTTCGGAGTGGCAGGCTTTGCAGAGCCAAGACTGACAGATAAGCTGTTCTCCGGGCGGTTCAGCCCCGTGGAGATCCATGCGGACG
>JAGADP010000202.1 GCA_017828885.1 Oscillospiraceae bacterium
CAGCAGGTAATTTCTCTTGTCATATTCCTGCCCGACCTTCTGCGCTACGCGGGCAGCCATCGGTACAGCGGATACACCTGCCGCGCCGATTAACGGATTGAGTTTTTCCTTCAGGAACAGGTTCATGAATTTCGCCAGGATGACGCCGAAAGCGGTCGCGATGGCGAATGCGCAGCAGCCCAGTACAAATACGCCCAGAACCTTCGGGGTCAGGAATACTTCTGCGGACATGGTGCAGCCGACGGAAGTTCCTAAGAAGATAACCATGATGTTCATCAGCTCGTTCTGCGCGGTGTTGTACAGACGGCCAACCACACCGGATTCACGGAACAGGTTGCCCAGGCACAGCATGGCGATCAGGGAAGCGGCATCCGGCGCTACCAGAATGATAACCATGCAAGTGACGATCGGGAAGAAGATTCTTTCCAGTTTGGAAACCTTACGCAGGGATTTCATGCGGCGCAGTTTTTCTTCCTGCGTCGTCAGCGCTTTCATTACCGGCGGCTGGATAACCGGAACCAGCGCCATGTAGGTGTACGCCGCCAGCGCGATCGTACCGGTGCTGAGGTTAGAATCCACATTTTCGAGCAGTTTCGACGATACGTAAATAGAAGTCGGGCCGTCCGCGCCGCCGATGATGGCGATGGAGCCACACTCCGCAGCCGTCATGCCCATCAGGGAAGCAGCCAGGAAAGTGAAGAAGATACCACCCTGTGCAGCTGCACCGAGCAGGAAGCTCTTCGGGTTGGCGATCAGCGGGCCGAAGTCGGTCATCGTGCCGATGCCGAGGAAGATCAGGCAGGGATAGATCTGGAGCTTTACGCCGAGGTAAAGCTTGTCCAGAAGTCCGCCGTCATGCAGCACCTTCCAGAACCATTCCGCGCTCTGCGGTTCGTTCCAGAACTCCGCATGGAAGATCATGTCCTCCGAAAGGACGGTCGGCAGATTGGACAGGAACATGCCGAATGCGATCGGCAGCAGCAGGAGCGGTTCAAACTCCTTGACAATGGCAAGATACATCATCAGGAAGGAGACGCAGATCATCGCCAGCTTCCAGGGATCATCCACCAGTCCGCACAGACCACTGGTTTCCCAGAGACCTGCCAGAATATCCAACAAGACTTGTAGCATGAATTATAACTCCTTTCTTGACCGGTCAGAACGGCGAGACATTGCTGCGTCGTCCATCCATCGCCCAGGCGGTTCTGCCGCCGAAGCCGGACGTCTGCACAGGCTTTACGGACTTCACACGATAGGTCGTCCCATCCGCCTCGCTCATCATGGCGACCACAGCCGAGATCACGGCGATCACCTCATCATCATCCTCCGCCGCAGCCGCAACAGGTGCAGGCGCGGGAGCCGGTGCCGCCTTGACCGGTGCAGCAGGCTTCTGGCTGGTCTTGGGCGCCTTGTCGGCAGCATCCTGCGTTTTCTTGCGCTGTGCCGCGCCGTCGAGGGCATCGAAGATCTTGCCGAAGCAGAAGATCACAAGTACCAGGATCGCCAGCGCCGCGATAACGATACCCAGACCCGCAAAGGTCACACCCAGGAATTCGTCAACAGTCGGTCTGCGTCCGCCGTCAATGGATCCGCCGGCAAGCGTCAGGAGATTGCTTGTCAGAAAGCTAAGATTCATAGACTCACTCTCCAATCATTGAATTTTCAGCATACAAATCTATTATACTATATTTCCGCAATAAATGCAAGTGTTTTTTTCGCTTTTTTCACCGGTTTGACATTCCGCACAGTTTCCCATATAAAAGCGCTCCCCTGTTTGGCAGGGAAGCGCCTTTGCTTCAAAATCAGATGCTCAGTCCTTGATACCGTTCTGGATCTTAGCAGCGGTCAGTGTGTTGCGCATCAGCATGGCAATGGTCATGGGGCCGACACCGCCCGGAACGGGGGTGATAAAACTTGCCTTGGGCTCTACCTCAGCAAAGTTCACATCGCCGCAGAGCTTGCCGTTCTCAAGACGGTTGATGCCCACGTCAATGACAACTGCGCCCTCCTTCACCATGTCGCCAGTCACGAAGTTCGGCTTTCCGACTGCTGCAACGAGAATGTCGGCTTCTCTGGTGATCGCCGTAAGATCCTTGGTGCGGCTGTGGCAGATGGTGACGGTGCCGTTGCGGTGCAGGAGCAGCATTGCCATCGGCTTGCCGACGATATTGCTGCGGCCGATGACTACGCAGTTCTTGCCGGCAACATCAACGCCGGTCGAGTCAAGCAGCTCGATCGCGCCCGCCGGTGTGCAGGGCAGGAACTTGTACTCGCCGACCATAATACGGCCGACGTTCTCCGGATGGAACGCATCCACATCCTTTTTGGGGTTGATCGACTTGATGATGGCCATATCGTTGATGTGCTTCGGCACGGGAAGCTGTACGAGGATGCCGTTGATCGCCGGATCCACGTTCATTTTCTTGACGAGGGCAATAAGCTCTTCCTGGGTAGTATCCTCCGGGAGGGCATACTCAATGCTCTTGAAGCCCATGAGCTCGCAGGCCTTCTTCTTGTTGTTGACATACACACGGGAAGCCGGATCATTGCCCACGATCACGACCGCCAGACTGGGCTGGATACCGTACTTTTCCATAAACGCAGCCGTCTCCTGACGCACCTCTTCCTTGATCCGTGCGGAGACTGCCTTGCCGTCGATCAGTTTTGCCATAGTTGACCCCTCCATAATTAGCATTATTATAATTAGTATAGCACAGCCGCGCCGAAAATGCAAGTGTTTTTTTCGGAGGGGAACACCCCACATTTGACATTTCCCTCCGATTCTGCTATAATAAACATATTGTTCCCGCGTCAAGATCATCCAGAAAGGAAGACGCCCATGTCAACCGATACCCGATTCAGAACCATTCTGCGCCGTATGCATATCGCCATGATCGTTTCTGTCCTGCTCCTGTTCGCTGCCATCGTGCTCTCGATCGAATGCAGTGCCGGGACGCTCGTCGCGACCATCCCTTACCAGACCACGCCCGCCGGATTTGTCTCGGAGAATGAGAACGTCAT
Organism: Oscillospiraceae bacterium; assembly: GCA_017828885.1. GTDB lineage: Bacteria > Bacillota > Clostridia > Oscillospirales > Ruminococcaceae > UBA3855. The sequence goes on from JAGADP010000202.1 coordinate 3,022, forward strand.
CGTCGAGGAGATCCCCGGCAACGACAGACAGGTGCTCGTCACCGCCAAATCCCCCGGCGTCTGCTATGTCGAAGGCGAAGAGGCGCTCCTGACCTTTTTAGTGCTGCCCAACGGCACCATCATCGACCGGAGCCGGTTCGTCTTTTCCGGCTATCTGCCGCTGTTTTTCAGCCTCCAATGCTTTGGCCTCGTCATGACGATCTTAGTCTATGCCGCCTTCTTCCTCCGCATGCGGCATGAGCTCTACTCCTATTCCACGCTGTTTGCAGGCGGTGCCGCCATCTTCCTGACAGCCGTGACCGTCTTCCTGCTGACCACTGTGGTCAGCGTCTGCAACCAGACCGATGAAAACGCCGTCTTCTACGTCTATGACCTCATCACCGGCGCCGGCGTCATCTTCCTCGGCATCAGTGCGCCCTTCCTGCTGCTGTTCGCACTGGCGCTCACGATCAGCAATCTCGTGCTCATCAAGCGCGAGGGCTTCTCGATCGCCCGCGTTCCCGGCCTGCTCATCAGCTTTCTCATTTTTGCAGGCATCGGCGGCTATCTGATCCTGACAAATGCGTTCTTCTCCGGCAGCGAGAAGGAGATGCGCATTTACTATGCGATCGAAAATACCTATGCGCTGCTGTTCGCCTATCTCGAAGCCATGCTGCTCGGCGCCTGCATCTGTGGTGTGATCGCAGCCAAGCGCAAGCCCGCCCCCGACAAGACCCATGTCGTGATCCTCGGCTGTCGTGTCGGTGACGACGGCAAGCCCCTCCCGCTGCTGCGCGGCCGCATTGACGCCGCCCTCCGCCTTGCAAAAGTGCAGGAGGAACAGACCGGCACGCCCGTCACCTTTGTCCCCTCCGGCGGCAAGGGCGCGGACGAGGTCATCTCCGAGGCCGGCTGCATGCGCAATTACCTAATCGAGCAGGGCATCCCGGAATCCCGCATCCTCCTGGAGGACAAGTCCGCCTCCACGCTCGAGAACATGCGCTTCTCCCTGGCAAAGATCCGCGAGGACTGCGAAGAACCGCGGGTCGCCTTTGCCACGACCAATTACCATGTCCTGCGCAGCGGCATCATCGCCCGGAGCGCCGGTCTTGACGCCGAGGGTGTCGGCTCCCGCACCGGCTGGTACTTCTGGCCGAACGCCTTCATCCGGGAGTTCATCGGCCTGATCGTGAGCAAGTGGAAAAGCCACATGCTCCTGCTCGGCCTGTTCGTCCTGCTGAGCATCGCCGCCAATCTGCTGCTGCCGCTCTGATACGGAACTTCCATGCGGCTGACCGTCCATCCCCGGTCAGCCGTTTTTCTCTGCCTGAACGCCCCAGCGTCATACCCCGATCTCCATAAAACGGCTGATCATCTGCGTTTTTCTGCACTCCCGCAATGGAAATGACCAGTTTTTTCGGATTTCATCCCATGAAATCGTATACCTCTCCAAACCTTTTGAATCCTTTGTGACTTTCGGGCTTTTCGCGTTGACATTTTCCCACGGATACTATATAATACAGGTGGGCAGGTAAAAAAGAAGAGACTGCCCGTTCCGAACCATTTCTGAGAGGAGTAAGGATTTATGAAAAAGAGAATTGCACTGATCGTGGCACTGGGCATGCTGGCATGCGGCATGACTGCCTGCGGCGGAACCACAGAGAGCACCGTTGAGCCGGCTACAGAGGCAACGACCGAGGCCACCGAAGAGACCACCGAGATCGTCTACATCGAGGACGAGTCCGTCATCGGCACCTATGTCTGTGACAGAGCCAAGCTCGACATCACCAGCAACGATGCCAAGACCTTCTTCATCACTGTAGTCTGGGGTGCTTCCGCATCCGAGACTGCTGAGTGGGATGCTGTCGGCCATCTCGACCAGGACCATGTGATGCACTATGAGGCTTGCCGCAAGCAGCATGTTGTCTATGCCGAGAACGGTGAGGCTACCTCTACCGAAGTCATCTACAGCGACGGCGACGGCACCTTCGTCTTCACCGACAAGGGCGTAGAGTGGCACGACAACAAGGAGGACGCCGGCAAGGATATGCTCTTCACGCTGGCACCCGAGGAGGAGACCACCGAGGAAACGACTGAGGAGACGACCGAGGAGTCCACTGAGGAGACCACCGAGGCTGCTGAGGATACCACCGCTGCCGAGGAGGAGACCAACGAGCCGCTCGTCGGCATCTTTGAGGGCACCTATGTCGAGAGCGCCGGCAAGGGTGTTGTGGAGATCATCAACAACATGAATGACACCTACACCGTACACATCCGCTGGTCTGAGTCCGCAGCTGCTTGCAGCGAGTGGGAATTCAGCGGCGAATTCAGCGGCAGACAGGTGCTCGAGTACACCAATGGCACCAAGACCCGCACCGTTTACGGCGAGGACGGCAATGCGACCGTTGACGAGGACGGCAACCAGACCCCCTACACCGTTTACACCGACGGCACCGGCTATGTCAAGGTGACCGACCAGGGTCTGTACTGGAATGACGAGAAGGAGCACATTGCTGACGACGTACTGTTCGTGAAGCAGTAAGTGATCCATTCCCTTGCATGACGAAAACCTCTCCCGGAGATTCCGGGAGAGGTTTTTAGCTTGTCAATAAAGTTTGTTTTAGGGCGGGTTCCATGCGGAGCCCCACCCCCAATCCCCTCCCAAAGGGAGGGGGCTATCTTTTTTAGGGGGCTAACGCCCCCGAAAGCCCCTATTTTCTGAGCGGCTTTCCCCACTCTCGAAACTGCAAAACAAATGTTTTTGCAGACTGAAACCTCTCCCGAAACCGGGAGAGTTTTTTTGCATACAGATGGCTCACAGGCCGGAAAGCGCTTCATACTGCGGGATCTCCTCCTGTGCGAAGGTGTGCGCCGTCCGGTAGAGCGCAAGCGTCCCGTCAAGAAGCGGCAGCAAAAGCATCCCGCCGGTGCCTTCCCCGAGCCGGAGCCCTGCATGGATCGGCGCCTGCAAGCCCATCAGCCGGAGCAAGCCCTCGCCTGCCGGTTCGTCGGAGCTGTGGCTCGGCAGGAGGTAGTCCGCCGTCATCGGTTCGATCCTGCAGGCGAGCGCCGCCGCGGCTGCCGAGATGACACCGTCGATCACGACCGGCATCCGGCAGACAGCACCGCCCAGAAACAATCCCGTCATCCCGGCGACCTCGAAGCCGCCGACCGCCGCGAGCACCCCGATCGGGTCGGATGCATCCGGCTCGTGCAAAGCGAGTGCCTTCCGGATGACGGCGATCTTGCGCTGCAATCCGGCATCGGAGAGACCCGCGCCGCGGCCTGTGACCTCCGCCGGATCTTTCCCGAGGAGGACGGCGGCAATGGCACTTGCGGCGGTCGTGTTGCCGATGCCCATTTCGCCGGTCAGCAGGATCTGCGCACCCTGTTCCTTCGCCCTGAAGGCAAGGTCGATGCCGTAGCGGATCGCCTGCTCCGCCTGCGCACGAGTCATGGCAGGCTGCGCGGAGAAATCTGCCGTTCCCGCGGCAATGCGCCGTTTCAGCAGCTTCGGACAGTCAATCTCCTGCACCATGCCCATGTCCGCGGCGATGACCTCCGCCCCGTAGGCCTTGGCAAGGCTGTTGACATTCGAGCGCCCCTCCGCGATCGCAGCGGCACAGACGGCGGTCACATCGCTCCCGCACTGGGAGACACCCTGCGCCGTGACGCCGTGGTCGGCACAGAGGATGACCGCTGTCCGGCGGGAGATGTCCGGGTCGGGCGTACACTGGATCCCGGCGATCTTCGTCACCATGTCCTCGAGCAGCCCGAAGCTGCCGAGGGGCTTGGCGATGCTGTTCCAATGCGCCCTTGCGGCATCCATCGCGGCGGCATCGGGCGGGGTGATCTTTTGGATACGTTCCATGCTATGCCCCCTCTTTATGATAACGGCACTTTATCCATGCATAGTTTCACCACATAGATAATCATATAGTGCGCCGGATAAAACGCATAGAAGAACCACTTGGCAAATACGGGATGCTTCCCCTTTTTCCCATTATAAAAAACGGTCATGCAAAGATACGCCGCTGTCATGACGAACAGTTCAGACAGGAACACAACGACTGTCGTAAGCGGCGGAACATCGCCGATCAGAGCCACGGTACAGATCCCGGTGTGCAGCAGAGTCAGGAGCATGTACACCAGAAACCGGGGCTTCGGTTTGTCGCGGAAGATGTGCAGCATCAGAATGAAGAGCACACCGAACAGCATCCACTCGGAAAAGAGCAGCACCGTGGCGGCATCGCAGAGGATGACCAGTCCGATCTTCTGCCAGAGTTTCAACTTGCTTTCCCACGCCATGATGGAGAGCAGACCAAGCAGCAGCGTGAAAATCACATTGAAGGAACGCCAGCCATCTTTTTCCAAAAAGACGAACCAGTTAAACAATTGCGTGATACCGGCAAAGATCAAAAGCCGTAGCGCATATTTTTTTCTGTCGCGGGTGTATTTGTAGCCGTCAGCGATGAAGAAGAACATCACGGGCGGACAGAATAAAGCAGCTTCTTCAAGCAGCAGCGCCCATAACGGCAGTCTGTACACGGCAAGTGTATCATCCGGATGGTTCAGCAATACGATCCACGAGATCAAATGTCCGACAAACATCAGACCGATCGCAAGATACTTCATCGCATCCCGATCCAGTACCTTTAATCTCTCTTTCTGCATTAGAATACTCCTTTAGGTATGGCATCAGTGGTTCGCCGCTTTGATCGCTTCGATCTCATCGAGGAGTCGGAGCATGTCCTGCCTTGCATGGGCGATGAAATCGTAGTCGGCTTCGGTGGCGCCGATCAGCTCGATGTCGCCGTTCTGCGTCCGGATAAAGCTCGAACCGCAGTCCATATCTCTGCCCTCTACGAAGGCTTTCCAGGGGCCGGGTGTCGCATGTTCGGTCCGGTTCCGCATGGCGGACAGTTCGTTTTCAGGTATCATCATGCACCTCAGATGTTAGGATTTATACAGGGGCATCGCTGCTGTGGACTGGCGATGCATTGTGCTCCAGGGTCGCCCAGAGGATCAGCTTTTCCACGAATTTCGGCGATATTTCATCCGGAATGGCAAACGGGAGCACGTATCTGTTCCAGCAGCCGTTCGTGGCTTTGCCCTGAAAGAGCCGCCCTTTGCTGATCGCATAAGCGGGCTGTATCCGGAGCGGGCAGGACAGGATCAGGCGCTTGTCCTCGGACAAAATGTGCAACATACGGTAGGGGGAATCCGCATCGAGCGCGACGTACCAGAGGTAGGTCTTTTCGCCGACGATGATCCGGCGCCGGCCTTTTGCGCGGATGCTCATGGCAGATCACCCCGGGAGTGTGCCTGCGCGATGGCAGCGGTCACGCCGTTGGCGGCGGTCTTGGGCAGGAGCAAGGTGCCGCCGCTGCACAGGACGGCGCTGCGCTCACAGACATTGTCGGCGCCGGTGGTCTTTTCTACGAAGGCCGATGCCGAAAAATCGCCGTCTATCGCCATAAGTTCTGCGGCGGAATAGGTCGTGAGCGGGAGCTTGTGCTGCTTGCAGAAGGTCAGCAGGCCGGGCTCCTCCGCTTTCAGGTCGATGGTCGCACAGGCGCGGAGCCGTCCGAACGGGATGTTGTTATCGGCTAAAAATGCCTGTACATGGGCGTCGATCGCATCGGCGGGGGTGTTCTTCTTGCAGCCGATGCCGAGGACGAGGTCTCTCGGGTAGAGCTGGAGCGTCACAGGAAAAGGGCTGTCCTGCGTGCTTTCCGTGATACAGATGCCCGTCCGGCAGGACGGTTCTGCGCTCAGACCCTCCGGGAGGGCATAGCCATGCAGGCGGCTGACAAATCCGACCGGCTCACCGTCCAAAACCGCGGCGGCAAGGGCTTTTGCGGCGTTCAGGCTGCCAATGGCAAGGTCATGCGCCATCGCATAGCAATCGGGCGAAAATGCCTTGCCTGCGTCGGTCGCCGTGGTAATGACGGGCTCGGCGCCGAGGGCTGCGGCAAGCGTCCGGGCGAGGGCATTCGCACCGCCGAGATGCCCCGAAAGCACCGGGATCACGTAGTTTCCGCAGTCATCGAGGACGAGGACGGCGGGGTCGGTCGCCTTGGAACGCAGATGAGGCGCGACCGCCCGGACGGCGATTCCCGCAGCGCTGACAAAGACGAGCGCCTGTGCCGTGTCAAAGAGCTGCGCCGTCAGGTCGGAGGTGCTAAAAAAGGGCTTTGCATGGGCATCGGTATGCGTATGAAAACAGTCGCGCTCCGCTGTGTGCTCTGGCAGGGCGGCGGCGATCTTTTCCGAGAGCAGGCGGCCTTGTTCCGTGTAGGAGATGACGGCGATCACGGCTTTGCCTCCCGGAAACCGGTCGAAAACTGCGCATCATAGAGCTTTGAGAGGGCATAGTCATCGCCGAGGAAATCCCCGACGGTGATGAGGGCGGTCTTGGTGATGCCGTGGGCAGCGGCGGTCTCCGCGAGGGTCACGACGGTGCAGCGGAGGACTATTTCATCCGGCCAGCTCGCCTTATAGACGATGGCGGCGGGGGTCTCCGCGGGGTAGCCGCCGGCGATGAGCTCCGCCGAGAGCGCCTCCAACATGCCGGTGCTGAGGAAAATGACCATCGTGGAACGGTGTGCCGCAAGGGCGCGGATGCTCTCCCGCTCCGGGACGGGGGTGCGACCTGCCATGCGGGTGAGAATGACGGTCTGGGAGACCTCCGGGAGGGTGTACTCCGCCCGAAGTGACGCAGCTGCGCCGCAAAAGGCACTTACGCCGGGGCAGATATCATAGGCGATGCGGCGGGCATCGAGGGCATCCATCTGCTCCCGGATCGCCCCATAGACGCAGGGGTCACCGGTGTGCAGGCGGACGGTCGTCATGCCTTTTTGCTCGGCGGCTTCGATCAGGGCGATGACCTCGGGCAAGGTCAGGCGGGCGCTGTCGTGGATCTCGCAGCCGGGCTTGGCGTAGTCCAGAAGTGCCGGATTGACGAGGGATCCGGCGTAGATGATGACGTCCGCCGCTTCGAGGAGCGCTTTGCCCCGGAGGGTGATGAGATCAGGTGCGCCGCAGCCGGCGCCTACGAAATGTACCATAGTGAGTCCTTTCTGGCGATATGATGCGCTTATTTGATGCGCTTGACGGTGCCGTTTTCCACGAGGTAGGCCGTCTGGGCGAGGTCGATCATCGCCTGGTCGTTGTAGGAATCGGTGTAGAAACGGCGCACCGGCGTGGTTTTGTAGAGCTTGCGGAAGCGCTTGACCTTGTTGGTGCCGAAGTTCAGGTAGAGGATGGTTTTGGTCGGAATATCGACCTCGGAGCAGAGGATGTGCGTGGTGCCGAGACGCTTGCCGATGACGCGCATCATGAAGTCCGGGGAGGCGGTCAGGATGACGTCCTCCGGGCGGATCCTGCGCAGCATCGCGGGATCGAGCTTGTGGGCGTTCTCCTTCCAGAAGGCCTTCACCATTGTGTGGAGGTCGTAGTCGTCGGAGATCAGGACTTTCAGGAATTCGTTGAGCTTGCGCTCCATCTGCTCTTTCGTGACAAGGCAGAGCTTGTACATCATCAGATACCAGAAAATGGTGGGCAGCCAGGTGTAGATCTGCTTGTTGTGGCGGAGCATGAAAATGGCGAAATCTACGACACTTTCGCCGTGGTAGAGGGTGTTGTCAAAATCGAAGACGTTCATGAGTGGGGGCTCCTTTCGGGGGA
>JAGADP010000203.1 GCA_017828885.1 Oscillospiraceae bacterium
AGACACTTTGCAAAGGCACGCGCCTCCGGACGGTCTGCGATCTCGGAGAGCCTTGCCGTGCAGACGAGCAGGCGTCCCCTGCCGACTCTGCACTCAAACAGCAGCCCGAGCTTGTGGTTGCGCTCGAAATTGTCGATCATCTGCACGATCGGCATGATGTCCAGACCATCGAGCACGGCAAGCTCTGCATGCGTCACAATGTCGTACCACGGCGGCGTGGTATGGCGGTCGCAGCGGAACGCCTTTACCGCCGGATGGAGCTTGTCGATGCACAGACCGAGCGTCCCGACCGGAGTCTCCTTGCCGAGCTTCTCGGAGATGCTGCGGAACATCGGATAGCACCAGAAATCTGTGCAATAGGTGCCCTGGATGCTGTTTTGCAGCGCCCCTGCCAGATACAGCACGCTGCCGCCCTGCATGAGTTTTTCCTCTGCCTCGTCGAGGTCGCTCGTGATGCACAATCTGTCCGTGCTTTCGAGCGCCGGCATGTCGAGCGCCGGAAACTGGTAGAGCGTGTAGCTGTTGCGGGTGTGCGGGAGCGAGAGCGTCACGGAAATGCGGTGGACTGCCGTTGCGGGCGGCAGATCTGCGCTGATCTCGCCGAGCGTGAAAAGCCCCTGTCCGTCGATCTTCACAGGGATGTCGCCCTCTGTCAGGAGGTTCTGGCCACGTCTGACGATGTAGTGTAGCGGCGCATGGATGCCCTCCGGCGCGTAGTGCCGCAGCTTCACCTGCATGCTGAATTTGTCCGTCAGGATGTAGGTCGGGAAGATGCCGAGCAGCACGGAATCGGAGCAGAACATGCCCCATTCCTCCGGGTCGGTGATACCCTTGCCGTCCATGAAGGCATCAAGGATGCCGACGAGCGCTGTGCCCTGTCCGGTGAAATCCTGGATGTCGAGGATCTGGAAGCCGGAGAGCTCCGCCGAACGCATCGCCGCTTCGATCTCCTCCTTGTAGCACTGCACCGCTAATTTGCCGGATGCCTGGAAGAAGTCCTTCGCACGGGAGGCCATGCCGGCTTCGGTCAGGCGCTCCCGGAAGATCTCGAGATTCCGCGCCCGCAGGACACCGGTAAACTTCGGGATCTCCTCGAAATCCGGATACGTGCAGTACTGCCCGATCTCGTGGGAGATGACGGGCTTGTCCGGGACGATCCCGCCGCCGGTCGCTTCGACCTGCACGGTCTTGACATCTGTACCGTACTGGATGCCGATCTCGCCGGCCTTGCCTTCCTCGGCAGTATCGTGCAGGATCGCCGCGTCATAGCTTTGCATCGTGGAGGGGCGCTCTGTCTGTACATGGCCGTAGGGCTGGTCGCAGGAGCCGTAGCTGCCGCGGATCATCCGCTGTCTGCCGAGCCGCACGCCGACAAAGAAGTCATCCTCCGGCAGGATATTCGGCCAGAACTGGAAGTTGTTGCTGCCCTGCGTGAACAGGATGCGCTGCTCATAGCGCTTGTAATAGGCCAGGATCTCACCGAGCCGTTCTGCGCTGCCCCAGAGCTCGTTGCCGAGCGAGAACATACAGAAGGACGGGTGGTTCCCGAACGTTTCGTGGATGCGTCTGCCCTCCGTCACCAGATACGCCTGCTCCTGCGGATCGAATTTCTCGTCCCCCGGTGCGGCGACCGTCCCCCAGAACGGGAGCTCGGGCTCCATGTAGATGCCGAGCAGATCCGCTGCCGTGAACGCAGCATCCGGCGGACAGCAGGTGTGGAAACGGTAGTGGTTGATGCCGTAGGACTTGGCGATGCCCATGACATGCAGCCAGCTTTCCACATCGGTCGGCACGGCGCCCTCAAGCGGGAAGAGCATGCCGTCATGCTTGCCGCGGAGAAATACCTGTCTGCCGTGGCTCAGGAGACGTCTGCCGTCGGTGCGGAGTGCGGAAAGGCCGCAGCTCACCTCGGTCACGTCCTTGCTGCCGAACGGACGCAGCGTCAGGTTCGCCGTCACGGGCGAATACTCATCCCAGAGCGGCGCGTCATTGCCGAGGGGCATCGTGATGAAGGCTTTGCCCTCGTCATCGGTGCGGACGGTCAAAACCTGCGAGGCAATATCGCCGGTCTTGCCGTCCTTGCTGCGCCATTCGCCGTCCGCCTTGATCATGCGGATGGTGCCCTGCATGGTGAGGTACAGTGTGACCTCCCGGCGCACAGCATCCGGCACGGCCTTGACGGCGGTGATGCATTTCTCATCGTAGAATTGCAGCTCGATCCTGCCGGTGATGCCGTTCCAGTTGGTCTGGGTGTCCTTGGAGGTCATGTGGCCGCCGGCGGTCGGGTAGTGCGTGTTGTTCACGCAGATGACAAGCTCCAGCTCAGCGGCGCCGGAAAATGCCGTCAGGTCATAGATATGCGGCGTACAAAGGCTGTTCTGCGTGCCGATGAACTGCCCGTTGACCCAGAGCGACGTGATGCGGGTGCGCTCTAAAAACAGCAGCATGCGCTTGCCACGGTGCTCATCCGGCACCGCGACCTTGCGGCGGAACCAGGCGTTGCCTTTGTAGGGATACAGCTCCGTGAGGCAGCTTTTCCGGCGCTTCTCGTTCGGCGTGCCGATATGGCTCTGCGCCGTGGTGCCGGGGAGCTTCACATGCGCCGGGAATTCGCACGACGGCAGATAGCCTGTGTACTGCTCCGCTTCATCGGCAAGAAAGCGCCATTTCCCTTCAAGATTGATCGCTGTCAGCATAATGCCCCTCCTTTATGTCTTTATCCTGTATATGCCAAAGCACAGCCCGCCCCTTACGGGATCGGGCTGTGCCGCTTTTTCAATTTATGTTTACTTCTTTGCAGTGTTCAGATAGCGGTTGAGTGCGCTGAACAGTGCCGCAACGGAGGAATCGGAAATATCCTTGCGGATGCCGACGCCCCAGTACATCTTGCCCTCTGCCTCGATGCCTACATAGGAAACAGCATCGGACTTGGAGGAGATGGTCAGTGCATGCTCGGTGTAGACCTTGATGGTGAACTGCTTGCCGAGGAAGGCCTTGAGGGCATTCGTCACAGCGTCCAGTCTGCCGTCACCATCGGACTTGATGGTGAACTCCTGGCCGTTCTGGAGCAGTGTCACAGCGGTCTGGATGCCGTTCTTCTGTACGTAGTGGATCTCCTTGGCCTCGAGAGGCGTGGTGATGTTCACATAGGTGTTCAGGAAGATCTCGTGTACCTCGTTCGGGAGCAGCTCCTTGTGTGCATGGTCGGAAATGCCCTTGACGATGTAGCCGAATTCCTCACGCATCTTCTTCGGCAGGTCGAGACCGAACTGCGTCTCGAGCAGATAGCCGATGCCGCCCTTGCCGGACTGGGAGTTGATGCGGATAACGTCTGCCTCATAGACTCTGCCCACGTCGGTCGGGTCGATCGGCAGATAGGGCACTGTCCAGTGGTTCGGATCCTTCTCCTCACGCCACTTCATGCCCTTGGCGATGGCATCCTGGTGAGAACCGGAGAATGCCGCAAACACGAGCTTGCCGCTGTAGGGCTGACGGTCGTAGACCTGCATTCTGGTGACACGCTCGTAGAGCTCTGTCAGCTCCGGCAGATTGGAGAAGTCCAGCTCCGGATCCACGCCCTGGGAGAACATATTCAGTGCGAGCGTCACGATGTCCACATTACCGGTGCGCTCACCGTTGCCGAACAGCGTACCCTCGATACGGTCGCCGCCGGCCAGCAGCCCCATCTCGCTGTCTGCCACGGCACAGCCTCTGTCGTTGTGCGGGTGCAGGGAGATGATGACGTTCTCGCGGTTGTGCAGATGGTCGCACATATACTCGATCTGGTTCGCATACACATGCGGCATGGAGTGCGATACCGTAACAGGCAGGTTCATGATGACCTTGTCGTCCGGGGTCGGCTGCCATACATCGAGCACGGCATTGCAGATCTCCGCAGCGAACTCCGGCTCGGTGCCGGTGAAGCTCTCCGGGGAGTACTCAAAGCGGAAATTGCCCGGGGTCTTCTCGCGGTACTCCTTGCAGAGCTTGGCGCCGAAGACGGCAATGTCGATGATCTCCTGCTTGGAGCGGCGGAACACCTGCTCACGCTGTGCCAGAGAGGTGGAATTGTAGAGGTGGACAATGGCATTCTTGCAGCCCTTGAGCGCCTCGTAGGTCTTGGCAATGATATGCTCACGGGACTGGGTGAGCACCTGGATGGTGACATCATCCGGGATGAGATCACGCTCGATCAGCGCACGGCAGAACTCGTACTCGGTCTCGGAGGCAGCCGGGAAGCCGACCTCGATCTCCTTGAAGCCGACCTTCACGAGCAGCTTGAAGAACTCGAGCTTCTCCTCGAGGCTCATCGGGATGATGAGCGCCTGGTTGCCGTCGCGCAGGTCAACGCTGCACCAGATCGGTGCCTTGTCGATATAGGACTTCTTTGCCCAGCGCATCGGAGGATTTTCCACCTCAAAATACTGTCTGGTGTACTTCTGATAATTTTTCATAGTAACGACCGCCTTTCCGTTCTGATAGGATTCCCGGCATAAAAAAAATACTCTTTCATGCCGAACGACACAAAAGAGACGAGACGGATGTCCCGTGGTACCACTCTTCTTGACGCAGAACGCGCCCACTCACGTCAGCCTGTGCCTTCGCACAGATCAACAGTCTCTGTAACGGGAGATCCCGGGCACACCTACTGGAACACCGTTCGGCATACCTGCTCAGGGAGGAGCTATGACACAGTTCCGATACTGCCTCACACCGACCGGCAGCTCTCTGATATCCTTGCTGTGCTTTATTTCCCTTCACCGCATTTGGAATATAGATATAGTATACTATATTCCGGATGGTTTGTCAAGCCCTTTTTATAAAATTCTGGCAAAAAACGGTTTCGGTACATACCTTCGGCAGATAGGGCATGTCGCGCTGCATCGCGTCCCGAAAAATTCATAAAAAAATCTTTCATTTTCACTTGACATTCCGACTATCATGAACTATAATGGAATCAGAAAAGAGGTGTATGCCATGACGAAAGCACGAAAAGCAGAGATCACCCGCCTGATCGAACAGGGCGACTGGCTTCCCGTGGCCGGCAGCCGGAAAAACGTCAAGGAGCATGACTACTACCCGATCGTCGCAGACCTGCTCGACCTTGACGAGGTGCAGGAACTGAAGGATTTCAAGCATCACATCGTGACCACACGGTTCCAGCATTCGCTGAACGTCTCCTATTATAATTACCGTCTCTGCCGTCTGCTGCATCTGGATGCGGCGTCCGCGGCACGAGCGGGGCTTCTGCATGACCTCTACCACTACGACACCAAGAAGTACACCAGCGGCAGGCACGGGCTCCGGCACAGCGCCTACCACCCGATGGTGGCGCTTGAACGCGCCGAGTCGATCGCTCCGATCAATGAGCGGGAGCGCGACATGATCGTCAAGCACATGTGGCCGGTCACGCCCTCGCGGCCGAAATACGCCGAGACATACGTATTGACGTTCGTGGACAAGTACTGCGCCGTCATCGAATTCCTGCTCCCACAGCCCCAGCGACTGCGGAGCTGGGTCAAGAAACGCCGTGAAAAGCGGCACAGCAACGTGCATTGAAGCAGCAGCCTCCCGGGAAGGATCCGGGAGGTTGGTGTCTTTTAGATCACGGAAAAGGGAGCGGCATGCAGTTGCCGCTCCCTTCAGCTTGTCGAGAAACCCCGGTTTCTCGCTTCG
>JAGADP010000204.1 GCA_017828885.1 Oscillospiraceae bacterium
ACCATGAACTCCCGCCCGCAGCCGGTGCAGCGCAGCCGGAAATCCATACCGGTGCGCAGAACGAGCATCTCCTTGGAACCGCAGGGGTGTTGTTTCTTCATCAGCAGTTTGTCTCCCACACGTACATCCATTGCGAGCACCCCTTTCGTAAAATGAGCGATAGCTAAAATTATTATACCGCATTTTTCAATAAAAGGCAACTGTCTGACAGCATTTTTTTGTGATTTGTTGAATAATCATAAAATTTCCTCCCATAACCTATGCAAGGCGACAGCGTGATTGTTGCCGGATGCAGAAAGGGGCACTATATATGGAATTATGCAGAATAAACGGGATCTTTGAAACAGAGGAAATGGCCGATCTGGCGGCAGGACGCATCCGGCGGAACGTGCAGGGCATCCGCCGCATCACCGTGCGTCCGCTCGGGAAGTCGGTGCCGCCCGCACACGGACGGGAGCGCTTCACGATGCTGCCGGCCAATCTTCGGATGATGAACTATGCCACAGACGTTCTCTATGCGGAGATCGACGGCAGCCGTCTTCCGGAGAACCTGAAACGCCTGAATGCCGAGCTTACCGTGGTTTGTGACAGCGCGGCAGAGACCCGCGTCTCCGCAATCATGCAGTCACTCGGCGCCTATCACATGCAGCACAAAAAGCTATAATTCTGTCAAGTAGTTCAGAATATGACAAAACTATGTCCATTTTCTATCAGAAATGACATGAATAATACTTGACAAAACAGAAGAAAAGTGGTATGATAAAGTAGTACCATACTGCGGAAAGCCGTATGTGTTACAGAAATGATGAAAAAGTCCTTGCTTTCACGCCGTATTCTAAATCGGATCGCTGGCGCATAGGATGGAATGGGTTCAGCCCGGGTCAATGCTGACCGAAATCATGAATCGGAGGTCGAAAGCATGAATACACATTTCGTATACTATCCGGAGGGTGACCTGATCGACACGCAGGAAAACAGGGATGCCCTCTCCACCCCGCAGTCGCTCGCAGATGCCGCACTCACCGGCCGCATCCTCGAAGCAAGGGTCACCGTCTGCGACAGCAGCCACAATCTCTGGGTCGATCTCCCCTGCATGAAGGGCATGATCCCCCGGACAGAGGGCGCCATTGGCATCGCAGAGGGCGAGGTGCGGGATATTGCGCTCATCGCGCGCGTCGGGAAGCCGGTCTGCTTCCGGGTGCTGCGCATCGAGACCGATGACGAGGGGCAGCCGCTGGCGATCCTCTCCCGCCGCATCGTGCAGGAGGCCTGCCAGGCGGAGTATCTTGCCGGATTGCAGCCCGGTGACATCATCGACGCAAGAGTGACCCATCTCGAGCCGTTCGGTGCCTTTGTGGACATCGGCTGCGGCGTGGCTTCGATGGTGCCGATCGACATGATCTCCGTGTCGCGCATCTCCCACCCGTCCGACCGTTTCACCGTCGGCCAGCGCATCCGCGTGATCGTCAAGGGGCTCCAGAACAAGCACATCTGCCTCTCCCACAAGGAGCTGCTCGGCACATGGGAGGAGAATGCCGCTCTTTATCACGCCGGCGAGACCACGACTGGCATCGTCCGTTCGATCGAGAAATACGGCGTGTTCATCGAGCTCATGCCGAACTTAGCCGGCCTTGCCGAGCTGCGTCAGCCGGTGACGATCGGTCAGCGTGCCAGCGTATACATCAAGGCGCTCATCCCGGAGAAGCTCAAGGTCAAGCTGATCCTTGTGGACATCTGCGAGGAGGGTGCCAAACCGGAACCCATCCGGTATTTCTACCAGGGCGACCACATCGACCGCTGGGTCTACACTCCGGAGAGCTCCGGCAAGCACATCGAGACCGTCTTTGACGGCGTCTGGACAGAGCGTTCCTGAAAACTGATCCATCCCCCTGCATCGGAAAGGTGCAGGGGGATTTTTCATCATCCAAAAAACTCGCCGGATGCATTGCATTTTTGAAAGAGGTGTGCTATAATGGTATCAAGTATAAAAGAAAGGAGCACTAAACATGGGCTCTCTGAAAATTGAACATATCTGCAAGACATATGGAAAAGGCGAAAATGAAGTCAAAGCGCTCGATGACGTAAGCTTTACTGTCCCCGAGGGACAGATGACCGCCGTCGTGGGTGCATCCGGATCCGGTAAATCGACGCTGCTGCATATCTTAGGCGGCGTAGACCGTCCGACCTCCGGCAAGGTCTTCTTCGGCGACCAGGATGTCTATGCGCTGAACAATAAGGATCTGGCCGTGTTCCGCCGCCATCAGGTCGGGCTGATCTATCAGTTCTACAACCTTATCCCGGTACTCAATGCTGAGGAGAATATCACCCTTCCCGCCGTGATGGACGGCCAAAAGCCGGAGCCTGAGAAGGTCAATGCGCTCCTCGAACTGCTTGGGCTCACCCACCGGCGGAAGCATCTGCCGTCACAGCTCTCCGGCGGCCAGCAGCAGCGTGTCTCCATCGGCCGTGCGCTGTTTACGGCACCGGATGTCATCCTCGCCGACGAGCCGACCGGCAACCTCGACAGCAAGCAGACCGCCGAGATCATCGCGCTGCTCCGCAAGTCCAACCTCGAACGCAAGCAGACCATGATCATCATCACCCATGATGAAGGCATCGCCCAGCAATGCGACCGCATCATCACGCTGTCTGACGGCAAGATCATCCGGGATGAACTGACCGGCCAGGGAGGTGGCGCGGATGTTTGAGCGGCTCCTGGCACTCCGCTATATCAAGGCGCAGAAGCGTCACAGCATCTTCACAGTGTGCAGCATCGCCGTGGCACTGGCGCTTGTGACCTTGCTTTTCATCAGCTTTTCGACCTATATGGGCATCCGGCGGGATGCGGCCTACTATGAAAAGCCCTATCACTTCAAGCTGATGCAGCTCACCGAGGAGGAATATGCCCAGCTCGAAGCCGACCCGGAGTTCACCGCCTGCAACCGCGTAACGGAAGCCGACGGCTCCCTCTCTGCGGAGATCATGATCAACACCTACCATGATGACTTCGGACTGTACATCAATACCATCTTCCCGGAGAAATACCTCTACAGCGACCTGAAGGAGACCTACAAGGAGGATCTCATCGACGTCAACTTCGAGCTCGTGGAGCTTGACCGGCTTGACTTCACCTCGAAGTACTACGCCGTCTATCGACTGGCGCTGTTCTTCATCTTCATCATCTTCTTCGTGCTGGCGCTGCGTCTGATGATCGACACCGCCTTTGAGATCAGCTCCAAGGAACGCGAACGGCAGTACGGCATTTTGCAATGCACCGGCGCTGCCCCCGGACAGATCGTCCGCATCATCACCTGGGAGGGACTGTTCCTGAGCATCATCGGCATCCCGCTCGGACTGCTGCTCGGCACAGCTTTGAGCTTCGGCGTCTTCCAGGCCATCCGGTCAAGCGGCGTCGCAGAGGCATTCTTCACCGCCGAAGAGATCACGGCGGTCATGAAGCTGCACTTCTCTCCCCTGCTGCTCCTCCTTGGCGCAGTGACGGGACTTGTCTGGGTGATGATCTCCGCCTATGGCACGGGCATGCGCATCATCAAGATGTCCCCCATCCAGGCGATCAGCAACCGGGAAAACAAAGTCCGGAACGTGTTGCGGTTCAGCCTCCTCGGTACGATCTTCGGCTGGAAGGGCACACTTGCCGCCCGCAACAACCAGCGTCAGCCCAAGCGCTTTGCCGTGACGGTGCTGTCCCTGACCGTCTCTATCATGCTGGTGGCATCGTTCTCGCTCGTGCTCAAGCAAGCCTTGGCGGGCTTTGAAAAGACTGTGGAGGTGCTCGACCTCGACTACGACCTCGGCGTAAACATCAAGGTGGATCCCGCCGACCCGCTGAGCTACAAGGAAGGGCTCGACATGATCCGCGAGAGCGGCTACTTCGACATCGACACCTTCACCAAAGCCCAGCTTGCCTATATTCCTTTAGGAGACGATTCCGAGCCGCTGTTCTGCCTGCTGCTCTACTACCCGCGAGAGACGTTCGACGACCATTTCGTAGGCGGCTCGCCGGTTCCCTACGATACGCTGACCGAGCAGGGCAGCTATCTGATCACGCGCCCCACCTCCCTCACGGAGCAGTCTCTTGCCGATGTTTTGAAGGATTACACGCAGTTTGACGTGGTGGTACAGGGCAGAACGCTCGTCACGGACGACGTCTACAACGCCATGACCGCCGAGGAGCAGGCACAGGTCGAGGAATATGTGTTCAACGATCCGGTGACGGGCGAACATGCGGTGCTCTACCGCTATCAGACGGAATGGACATCCGCCACGCTCCCCGTTGCAGATGCCGCACCGGCCACCAAGACCGACCCACAGGCCAAGAAGTTTTTCGGCGTGTCCCACGACTATTCCAACATGCTCCTCCTCGCCGGCACGCTCGACGCCTACGAGAACGGCGCCTACGCCTATGCCGGCAGCTACGGCAGCCTCATCAACAGCGAAGGCACCGACAACATCCGGCTCAACCTCCGCGACGACAGCACCTACGAAGAGGCCAAAGCCTTCCTCCTGGCTCATGACGATGTGTTCGAGCTGGACGAGGACTTCTTCGGCGATCTCCGCAAGGGCCGCACGACCGTCGGCGCGATCCAGATCGGCTTCGGCTTCCTGAGCGTGCTGATCGGCCTGATCGCCATTGTCAACATGGTGAACACCATCTCCACCGGCATGCTCAACCGCAAGTCGGAGCTTGCCGCCCTGCAGTGCATCGGCATGACGCAGGATCAGCTCCGCGGCATGACGCTCATCGAGTGCCTGCAATACGCACTGACCTCCGGCATCGCCGCCACCGTCACGATCGAAGTGCTGTTCCTGGCGATGTACTTCTTCCTGAAAGCCGTCGGCTTGGAGGAGGTCTTCGGAGAGCTCATCCACTTCACGGAGCCGCTCCCGCTTATTGGGATCTCGACAGTCGTGGTATTCGTCGCAGCCGCAGCGGCGTCCTTCATCCCTCTGCAGCGGATGCAGAAGGAAGACCTGACAGAACAGCTCCGCTGCGTTGAGTAACGTGGCGCACCCATAACACAAAGGAGGATCGTCTATGGCATTCATGGGAATGGTGCTCGCCGGACTGGCGCTTGCCGTCATCATCGGCATTTTCGTGGTCGCGTTCATCCTGCTCATCATCGCGACCGTGCTGCTCATCAAGAAGCACAAGACCGCGGCGATCGTCCTCTACATCATCGGTGCGATCCCCGGCGTGCTTGCCGTGGCAGGCATCATCTGGCTTGCCGTATCGCAGAGTCACCCGCAGTTCCAGGACTATAACGGCAACACCGTGACACTCAACATGTCCGATGTGAACAAGATGAAGCAGTGCATCGTCCGGCACGACATGACCGGGCTGGACGATCTGCTCGACAAGAAGCCGGAGCTGATCTACTACCTCGACCAGAATCAGACGAGCCTCCTCGAATACGGCCTCTCCAACTGCGACCTCGAGATCATGCAGATCGCCGTTGACCACGGGGCACGCTTCGACGACGAGAACGCCTTCGGAAAGCTGATCTACAAGTGTTCGCTCGATGATTTCTTCGACTTCGACTACTGGGGCTTCGCCTACACCTTCGATACCAAGCCCGAACCGCGGTTCCGGGACGGCGAGACCACCGACGAGATCATCGCGGCGGCACAGTTCGCCATTGACCACGGCGCCGCCGTCACATGGAAGCATTACGACACAACAGCGACCTTCGCCGACTCCGTGCGCTGGTGGATCGAAGAAGACGGCATCATCAGCGACAAGGACAAGGAGCTGCTTACCCTCGCAGAGAAAGCATTACAGCAATAAAAAAAGCCTGAGAGCATGAAAGGCGGGTACTCACAAAGAAGTTTTTATGATTTGAAGATAAGGTTGCGTAACCTCAGCGGTTACGCAGCCTTTCTCTTTTTGTCATACTTCATGCTGTCAGCAACGGCAGTAGCTACGGCAACGTCAAAGCGATAGTGAATCTCGATCTCATGCGTACGATGACCGCTGCTCTTATCAGGAGCGTGAACGACGATCTTTTCAATCAGCTCGTGCATGATCTCAGGCGTAAGCTCCGTGATATGTTCATACGTCTCTACTGCCCTGATGAATGCTGTCACATCGGCTGAC
>JAGADP010000205.1 GCA_017828885.1 Oscillospiraceae bacterium
ACTGGTGCTCGCGGGTGCGGGCTCCGGCAAGACGACCGTCATCGTCAACCGCATTGCCAACATGGTGCTCTTCGGGGATACGGCGCACACGCTGACGCCCGTCCCCACCGAGGAGGAGCTTGCGGCATTGCAGGCGTACATCGACGGCGGCGAGATGGAGCCCGGCGAACTGCGGGATCTGATCGCGGCAAGCCCCGTCATCCCGTGGCAGATCCTCGCCATCACCTTCACGAACAAGGCTGCTGGCGCGCTTAAAAGCCGCCTTGCCGGGACGCTCGGCGAGGCCGCGCAGGACATCCATGCAGCGACGTTCCATTCGGCGTGCGTGCGCATTTTGCGGGCATGCATCGACCGGCTCGGCTACGAGAGCAGCTTCACCATCTACGATTCGGATGACAGCCTGCGGCTGATGAAGGCGGTCATGAAGGAGCTCGATGTGCCGGAGAAGAAGTTTGCGCCCAAGTCCGTCCTCGGCACGATCAGCCATGCCAAGGATCGGCTCATGAGCCCGGAGGAATTTGCCGACGAGGCCGGGAACGACTACTGGAACAAGGTCGTTGCAAAGCTCTATGCCGAGTATCAGAAACGGCTCAAGGCTGCCAATGCGCTCGATTTCGACGACCTGATCTTCTGCACGGTGCGGGTGTTCGAGGAGAATCCCGATATTCTGGCAAAATACCAGCATCGCTATCGCTATATCCTCGTGGATGAGTACCAGGACACCAACTACGCCCAGTACCGCCTTGTGAGCCTGCTCTCGGAGGAGCACGGGAATCTCTGCGTGGTCGGCGACGATGACCAGAGCATCTACCGGTTCCGTGGCGCGACCATCGAGAATATTTTGCAATTCGAGGAGCAGTTCCCGGGCTGCAAGACCATCCGGCTCGAGGAGAATTACCGCTCGACACAGCACATCCTCGATGCGGCAAACGGCGACATCAAGCACAACGAGAGCCGCAAGCAGAAATCCCTCTGGACGGCGGCGGGTGACGGCGAGCCGGTCGAGCTCCGCAAGCTCACGAACGAACAGGCCGAGGGCGAGCTCATCGCCGGGGTCATCCAAAAAGGCGTGGATGAGGGCAAGGCGTACTCGGATTTTGCGGTGCTGTACCGCATGAATGCGCTCTCGAATGCCGTGGAGCGCGCGCTCATCCGGGCGAAGATCCCCTACCGGGTATTCGGCGGTGTGCGCTTCCTCGACCGCAAGGAGATCAAGGACGTGACGTCCTATCTCTGCGTGATCCAGAACCCGCATGATCTCGTGCGGTTTGAGCGCATCGTGAACGTGCCCAAGCGCGGCATTGGTGATGCGACCGTCGCCACGGTGCTGCGCATCGCACAGGATCTGAACATGACACCGCTCGAGGTCATCCGCAACTGCGGGGACTTCCCTGCCATTTCCAAGAGAAGTGCCGCATTGCTGCGGTTCGCGGCGCTGATGGACGAGCTGACCGAGGCCGCCGAAACCCTCCCGATGGAGGAGCTGTTCGACGAGCTGCTCGAAAAGACCGGCTACATGAAAATGCTCGAAGAAGAGGGCGATACAGGCGAGACGCGCATCGAGAACGTCAAGGAATTCCGCTCGAACATCGTCAACTACTGCAAGGAGCATGAGGAGGACGCCTCGCTCGAGGGCTTCCTCGAGGAGACAGCGCTCTACACGGATGCAGACCGCGCGGGCGATGACAATGCCGTCTCACTCATGACGATGCATGCCGCCAAGGGTCTGGAGTTTGACACCGTCTTTGCCATCGGCATGGAAATGGGCATCTTCCCGGGGCAGCGCAGCATGGACACCCAGGAGGACATGGAGGAGGAGCGCCGGCTCGCCTATGTGACGATCACACGGGCAAAGCGGCACCTCTATCTGACGCATACGGACATGCGGATGCTGTTCGGCCGGACGATGTACAACCCGGTCTCCCGCTTTGTCAAGGAGATCCCGGAGGAGCATCTGCATAAGGAAAAGCCCCGGACTGCCGCAGCTTCCGAGGAAGCAGCCGCATCGGGCATCAGCGGCATCCGCAGACAGATGGCGGCATTGCAGCGGCAGAAGCCGACCCAGGTCTCGGCGGTACCGGCGCTGTCGGTCGGTGACCGGGTGCTCGACAAGGGCTTCGGCGAGGGCACCGTCCTCCGGGCGGATCCGATGGCGGGCGACATGCTGCTCGAGATCGCCTTTGACAATGTGGGCACAAAGAAGCTGATGGCGAAATATCGCAAGATCACGAAGCTATGAGGTGATAACTATGGGACGTGCAATGGACATCACCCGTGAGGAACGGGAGCTGCTGACTTTGCTGCGGGCAAGACCGGCCGTGTATCTCGGCGGTTATGCCGGACTGCGGGAGTTGCAGGAATTCCTGCGGGGCTACGAGGTCGCGCTGATGCGGCATGCCCTGACGGACGTGCGGCTCCTGCCGGAGGGCTTTCAGGGCTTTGTGGAGGAGCGCTTCGGCATCCCGCTCGGCTCGCAGATGGGCTGGTGGACGATCATCGCCCGGCAGGAGCCTGACAATTACAAGGCGATGGAGCTGTTCTGGGATCTGCTGAACGAATACCTGCACGAGCTCCACTGCGAGGAGATCCCGCGCCCTGCCGTACCTGCGGAGGAACGCACGATGGAAAGCGGCATCCGACCGGTGCGCTACGGCGATCTGGCGCGGCTGGCGGCATCCTACATGTACACCTTCAACGGGGCGCCGTGGCTCGATGAATGGACGGTGGAGACCGCGATGCAGCGGCTGACGGAACTCTATCATGCGCCGCATTTCTACGGCATTGCGGTGTTCCGGAACGGTGAGCCGATCGGGGCGCTGCTCGGCCGGAGCGAGCACTATTTTGACCGGAAGGCCTTCCAGATCGTGGAGCTCTGGATCGAGCCCGAGGCACAGCGCCAGGGCATCGGACAGGCACTTCTTGACACGCTGAAGGCCGACAAGCCCGAGGAGCGGCTCTATCTCATCACGATGAAGACCGATCAGACCGAGGGCTTCTATGAGAAAAACGGCTTTGTCGTGCAGGATGGGCTCTGCGTGATGCAGATGCCGTGACAGACAGGCCGCTGCGGAGGTTTAGACATTCTGCCAAGAAACATCAAAAAACATTCCTGCGAAATTTCCGCACAAAACATTGACGAAACTGCGAAAATATGATATAATAACCATGTATGCACAAAATTTAGCAGGAGGTGCTGTATGAACGTCAAGCTCATCGCACATACGGCATTTCCCGAAACGGTCGTGGCAGCAGCCGCAAAGCTCTGCTATTCCCACACAGGCGCCATGGATCTCATGGACGGCCTGACCGAGGAAAAAGCCGGCAGCTTCGTGGAAATGCTTTCTCAGATCGGGCATGAGAGCCCCAGCGAGCACGCCAGCTTCACCTTTGCCATCGAGGGCGTTTCCCGCTCCTTGCTCGCACAGATCACGCGGCACAGACTTGCCAGCTTTTCCGTGCAGAGCCAGCGCTATGTGAAGCTCACCGATTTTGAATACATCACGCCGCCCGAGATCGCGGCGCTCCCGGAGGCACATTTCCTCTTCGACAAGACCATGCAGGACTGCGTGGAGGCCTACCGGAAGCTCTCGGAGATGCTCGAGGAAAAGCACTACGCTGCCTTCCTTGCCGAGGGATTCGACGAGAAGGAAGCCCGCAAACGGGCGGAGAAAAAGGCGATCGAGGACGCGCGCTTCGTCCTGCCGAACGCCAGCGAGACCAAGATGGTCATGACCATGAACGCGCGGGAGCTGCTGCACTTCTTCCGGCTGCGTTGCTGTAGCAGGGCACAGTGGGAGATCCGTGCGCTGGCGAAAGCGATGGTCGCCGAGGTCTATCCGGTGAGCCCGGCGCTCTTTGCGAAGGCAGGTCCCTCCTGCGTGGCGGGCAACTGCCCCGAGGGGAAGATGACCTGCGGCAGGATGCAGGAAGTCCGTGCGGAATATGCCGCACTGAAAGAGAATGCCGGCAGCAAATAAACAAGGCATTTTCATCCTAAAAGAATGAGAGGGATTAGGTATGATCTATGTATTTCTGGCAAACGGCTTTGAGGAAGTCGAGGCACTGACCCCCGTTG
>JAGADP010000206.1 GCA_017828885.1 Oscillospiraceae bacterium
GTGACGGGGATGACTTCGTCGTACACGGCGGTATCCAGCACGTCCGGCACGAAGCCCGCGCCGATGCCCTGGATCTTGTGAGGTCCCGATTTTCCTTCCGAAAGAACGGGGGAGGACGCCGGCTCCACGGCGATCACTTTCACGTCCTTCTTTTGACTTTTAAGATAGGTCCCGACGCCCGTCACGGTACCGCCGGTGCCGACGCCTGCTACGAAAATATCGACCTTGCCGTCGGTGTCGTTCCAGATCTCCACGCCGGTAGTCGCCTCGTGAACTGCCGGGTTGGCCGGGTTCGTGAACTGGGACGGGATGAAGCTGTTCGGGATCTCCTTTGCCAGCTCCTCAGCCTTGGCGATGGCACCCTTCATGCCCTTGGCGCCCTCGGTCAGGACGAGCTCTGCGCCGTATGCCTTCATCAGGTTGCGGCGCTCCACGCTCATCGTCTCGGGCATGGTGATGATCAGGCGATAGCCTCTTGCGGCGGAAACAGCCGCCAGACCGATACCGGTGTTGCCAGAGGTCGGCTCGATGATGACGCTGCCTTCCTTCAGCAGACCCTTGGCCTCGGCATCCTCGATCATCGCCTTGGCGATTCTGTCCTTGACGGAGCCTGCCGGATTGAAGTATTCGAGCTTGCCGAGCAGTGTGGCCTGTAAACCGTTTGCTTCTTCAAGATGCTTGAGTTCCAACAGCGGGGTGCCGCCGATCAGATCTGTAAAACTTGTAACTACCTTT
Source organism: Oscillospiraceae bacterium (assembly GCA_017828885.1). GTDB lineage: Bacteria > Bacillota > Clostridia > Oscillospirales > Ruminococcaceae > UBA3855. The sequence continues at coordinate 736 of JAGADP010000206.1, forward strand.
CCCATGATAAAAACTCCTTTCAGAATCAAAGACAGGTGCTCATCTCCTACTATACACTTAACACCTATCTGCTTTGTATGTTTATAGTATAGCACAGTTTTCTAACTTTGTCAAGCAGTTTTATTTGCAAAACTGTACAAAAACATGTTGACATTTTAGTGGGAATGTGGTAAAATTGAAGGAGCAAAATCCTGCCATCGCGGAAAGGAGCGTTCCCATGCCAAACCTCATCAAGGATCCCGCACTGCATGCCAAGATCTCCCTGCGGAAGGAGATCGTGACCGAAGTGGCGAAAAGCCGCCGGATCTCCGTGCAGAACGCAAGGGTCGTGTTCGTGCTCGACCATTCCGGCTCCATGCGGGCGCTTTACCGGAACGGCACGGTGCAGGACGTGTTGGAGCGCATTTTCCCGGTCGCCATGCATTTTGACGACAATGCCGAGCTGGAATTTTACTGGTTCGATTCCTTTTATAAGGAGCTCGAGCCCGTCACCTGCGACAGCATCGCGGACTATGTGCCGCGGGTCATTTTAGAGAAGAATGAGCACTTCGGCGGCACCTGCTATGCGCCGGTCATGCAGGCGCTGATGCAGCGCTATGTGGCCGAGGAACCGGCGGAGATCCCGACCTTTGTCATCTTCATCACGGACGGGAACAATTCCGACAAGGCCGCCGCCAAGCGGGCGCTGACGGAGGTTTCGGCGTACAATATCTTCTGGAAATTCGTGGGCATCGGCTTCGAGCATTTCGAGTTCTTGCAGAAGCTCGATGACCTGAGCGGGCGCACGGTGGACAATGCCAATTTTGTCAGGATCCAGTCGCTGACGGACATCGACGACCGGACGCTGTATGACATGCTGCTGACGGAATATGCCGAATGGCTCGCTGCATGCAGGGCGTGCGGCATCCCGGTGGACGGCGCCGCCGATCCTGCGGAACAGCTCCGGCACATCTTGCAGGAGAACCTCCCCGGCTGTACCTTCCAGGAGGAGGACACGCCGGAGATGCAAAAAATACATGTGTATCTGGCGGACAGCCGGAAATTCGGCATCCTGAAGATCGGCAAGACCGACAAGAGCCTACAGCTCCGCAAACTGGCGGGCGGCGCACCGCAGACGATCGACCTTGCATCGGCGGACGACCTGAAACGACATCTAAGTTTTTAACTGCTCAAAGGGGGCATTTTTATGAATCGGTATCATCCACAACTGTTCTGGGGCGGATTTCTGCTGAATCTGGTGGCAAAACTTCCGCTGCTGGGGCTCTCGGCGGTGCTGTGCATCGTCGGCATCTGGTACCGGCCGTGCCTGGTCATCGGCATCGGCGTCGCGGCGATCGCCGTGCTGTGGTCGCTGCTGATGCAGATCATGGTGAAGCATACCGTCGAACAGAACGACGACCCCGGCTTCGAGCCCTTCGCCGCCGCCATGCGCAGCGAGAACTGGCAGGAGGAGCTGGAACGGATGACGGATCGACGCAACGGCTGACGGCCGCAATGCGTACAATCTCATGAGATCAAGGAGGTCTAACATGGAAAAGATCATTGGCATCATCGGTGCGATGGATACAGAGGTCGAACAGATCCTTGCACAGGCGGAGATCACGGCGACGGAAACAGTGGCGGAGATGGTATTCCGCAAGGGCAGGATCGGCGGCACGGAGATCGTCGTTGCACGGTGCGGCATGGGCAAGGTCAATGCTGCCATGTGTGCCCAGCTCCTGATCAGTCGCTACAACGCCACTCACGTCATCAATACCGGATTCGCGGGCGCGCTGTCTGCGGAGGTCGGCATCGGGGATATTGTTGTCTCCTCCGAGGCGGTGCAGCATGATTTCGACGTCTCCCCCATTGGCTTCCGGAAGGGCGAGATCCCGTTCACGGGGCTGGTCGTGTTCCCTGCCGACAAGGCGACCGTAGACACCGCCTGCAAGGTCATTGCAGAGGCACTTCCCGATGTGCGGGTGCTGCCCGGACGGGTGTGCAGCGGTGACCAGTTCATTTCCGACAGAGCCGCAAAGGAACGCATCTGCGCGGAATTCGGCGGGCTCTGCTGTGAGATGGAGGGCGCCGCCGTGGCGCAGGTATGCCACCTCAACCATGTGCCGTTTCTGGTGCTGCGCGCCGTGTCGGATTCTGCCGATGATACCGCCGGCGAGGAATTCAATTTCAACATCTTCCAGAACTCCGTCGCGGCGGAATTTGCCTCTGCGATCGTGAAGCTGATCCCGGTGCTGTGACTAACGAGAACGCCCACCCTGCTACGGGGTGGGCAGTTTTTCTGCACAAAAAGTCTACAGGCATTCCGGTGATTCTGCTAATTGACATTTTGCATAAATTTTAATATAATATAAATGGACATCTTTGTATGAAAGGACTTGACATGCATGACAAGCCGTGATATACTGAGCACAGCA
>JAGADP010000207.1 GCA_017828885.1 Oscillospiraceae bacterium
CCGGCCAAGGACAGCGTATCCTTCGAGCAGCTCGAGGAACTCGACAGATGGATCCTCATGCGCCTCGACGAGCTGACCGACAAGGTCAACGAGGGCTATGCTGCGTATGATTTCCACATCGTCTTCAAGGCGATCCACAATTTCTGCACGGTTGATCTCTCGAGCTTCTACCTCGACATCGTCAAGGACAGACTCTACTGCGAGAAGGTCGATGCACCGACCCGCCGTGCCGCACAGACCGCTATGTATATCATCCTCGACAGCATCACCCGCATGGTAGCGCCCATCCTGAGCTTCACCGGCGAGGAGATCTGGCAGAACATGCCGCACCGTGCCGAGGACGATGCCAGAAGCGTCTTCCTCAACCAGTTCAATGCCAAGACCGGCGTTGCAGTTGACGATGCCTTCCGCGCCAAGTGGGACGAGATCTATGCACTGCGTGAGACCGTCAACAAGGCACTCGAGGAGAAGCGCAACGAGAAGCTCATCGGTAAGCCCCTCGATGCCAAGGTGACCCTCACCGTGGCAGACGAGCAGACCGCAGAGCGCCTGCGCAGCTATCCTGAGCTCAAGGGCGTGTTCATCGTGTCCGCTGTGGAGATCGCAGTTGGCACTGTGACCGCTGAGGGCGGCGTAGACGTGACCGTTGAGAAGGCACCCGGCCAGAAGTGTGAGCGCTGCTGGTGCTTCTCCGAGGAAGTCGGCAAGTTTGCACTGCATCCGACGCTTTGCAAGCGCTGTGCAGAGGTACTTGGCTAAGAGCCTGTTTAAAAACCTAAGATGCGGGTGCAGGGCGGTCACCGCCCTGCCGAGGGAGGTTTAGGAGGGGCGAGTAGCCCCTCCTAAGTCGGCGATAGCCGACTGTAGGAACAGCCCACTTCGTGTTATAACGCATTACGGCGGCTTGCCGTCCGGTCGGACGGTAAGCCGCATTCTTTCTGAAAGGAGAAACCATGCTCATCATTGCTTGTGTCTGCATCCTGGCCATTGCCGGTCTGGATCAGCTCATCAAGGCGTGGATCACCGCCAATTTCCAGCTCTACGAGGAGCGCCCGTTCCTCCAGATCGGGAGCCTCGACATCATGCATCTGAAATACATCGAGAACACCGGCTCGGCGTTTTCGAGCTTTTCCGGCCAGCGGGTGCTGCTGCTGACGGTGACGGGCATCGCGACGGTCGTGTGCATTTTCCTGCTCATCCGCTATGCACTCAAAGGCAGACCGCTCCTGTTCTGGAGCCTGACCATGATCATCGGCGGCGGCATCGGCAACATGATCGACCGCATCTTCCACGGCGGCGCTGTGATCGACTATCTCGATCTACAGCTCTTTGACTTTGCGATCTTCAACTTTGCCGACTGCTTCGTGACCGTCGGCACGGCGCTGCTCTTTATCTATATCCTCTTCTTCATGGATAAGAAGAAGCCCACGATCGAGGAAGAGCCGCAGATAGAACCCCCGCAGGAGGAGTCCGAGCATGATGACTAGGCATGAGCTGATCTTCCCCGCCGAAGCAGAGGGCACACGCCTTGACAAATGGGCAGCCTCCCTCGACCTCGGGCTGACGCGCTGCGCTGTACAGGGGCTGATCGCCGCAGAGCATGTGCTTGTGGACGGCAAGCCCGTGCCGAAGAACTGCCGCCCGAAGGCAGGCGCTGCCATCGTGATCGAGGTGCCGCCGCCGGAGGAGATCGAGATCATCCCGCAGGACATCCCCCTCGACATCGTGTACGAGGACGATGACCTGCTCGTCGTGAACAAGCCCAAGGGCATGGTGGTACACCCGGCAGCGGGGAACTATGACGAAACGCTCGTGAATGCGCTGATGTTCCACTGCAAGGGGAGCCTGTCCGGCATCAACGGCGTGATCCGGCCGGGCATCGTCCACCGCATCGACAAGAACACCTCCGGGCTGCTGATCGTGGCAAAGAACGACACCGCCCACCAGGGGCTTGCCGAGCAGATCAAGGCGCATTCCTTCACACGGGAATACGAAGCCATCGCCGTGGGACGCTTCCGGGACGAGACCGGCACGATCAATGCGCCCATCGGCCGGCATCCGGTCGATCGCAAGAAAATGTGTGTGACCGACCGCAATTCCAAGGAGGCCGTGACGCATTACACCGTCATGAAGCAGTTCCGCGAGACGGCCTATCTGCGGTTACAGCTCGAAACAGGCCGTACCCACCAGATCCGTGTACACTTATCTTATATAGGACACCCGATCTACGGCGACGACATCTACGGAAAAGCCGTCAAGGGCACACAGGGGCAATGCCTCCACGCCCGGAAGATCGGCTTTGTCCACCCGATCACAGGGGAATACCTCGAATTCGAGCGCGAAGCCCCTGCCTATTTCCAGAAGCTGCTGCAAAGAATGGAGAACGAGCATGTTTGAGAATCCTGCAAAAATCTGTATCATCACCGATCTCGACGGGACATTCCTGCCCAAGAGCAAGGTGCCGCTGCCGGTGGATCTTGAAGCGGTACGCCGGTTTGAGGCTGCTGGCGGTATGTTTACCATCGCCACAGGCCGCACCGTGCAGGCATCCCGGCGCTATCCCGAGGAGCTCGGCCTGAAACGGCCGATCATCACCTTCAACGGCGCCGGCATCTGGGATCCGATCGCGGACAAGCTGCTCTACATCCATCCGATGCCGGAATCTGCCAAGGCAGACGTGAAGAAGATCCTTGCGGAAAACCCGCATGTCGGCTCCGAGGTACTCGGTACCAACGAGACATGGGTCGTGAGCGACTCCGAGACAGAGCGCGATCATATCAAGCTCTGCGGCATCACGCCGAAGTTCTGCCCCATCGACGATGTGATGGGGGAGACATGGCTCAAGGTGCTCTTTGCGATGCATACCGGCGAGATGCCGGATTTTGTCCGCTATATCGACGAACGCAGCTATGAGGGCGTGGACTTCGTCCGCTCCGAGAAGCGCTATTACGAGATTTTGCCGGCGGGCGTGTCGAAGGGCTCTGCCTTGCAGGCGTATCGTGAGCTCCCGGGTATGGAGGACTTCACCTTCGTGGCAGTCGGGGATTATAACAACGACATCGAAATGCTGAAAGCGGCGGACTTTGCCGTCTGCCCGCAGAACGCCGCCCCCGCCGCCAAGGAGGTCGCCGACCTCGTCCTCGACCGCACCTGCGAGGAGGGCGCCATGGCGGAGCTGATCGGGCGGATCCTGGATAAATGACCGCACCCCTTGCATTCTACGTCAGAATGTGCTATAATAAATAAGAACCGTAACCACCAAATCATTAACGGAGGTATACTCATGGACGAAACGATCAAAAAGCAGCTTCAGAAGACGGCTGTCAACATCCGCATGGGTGTTCTTACCGGGACATTCCACGCCAAGTCCGGCCATCCGGGCGGATCCCTGTCGATCGCTGACCTGCTGACCTATCTGTATTTTGCAAAGCTCAATGTCGATCCCAAGAACCCCGACATGCCCGACCGCGACCGTCTCGTGCTGTCCAAGGGACACACGGCACCGGCACTCTATGCGGCACTGGCAGAGCGCGGCTTCTTTGACAAGAAGGAGCTCGAGAGCCTGCGTCACATCGGCGCAATGCTCCAGGGTCATCCCTGCATCCACACCCCGGGCGTGGATATGAGCAGCGGCTCCCTCGGACAGGGCATCTCCGCAGCCTGCGGCATGGCGCTGGCAGGCAAGCTCGATGCGGCACCCTACCGTGTCTACACCATCCTCGGCGACGGCGAGATCGAAGAGGGTCAGGTCTGGGAAGCTGCGATGTTCGCAGCACACTACGGACTCGACAATCTGACTGCCATCGTGGATAACAACGGTCTCCAGATCGACGGCAAGATCACCGATGTCTGCTCTCCGGAGCCGATCGACGAGAAGTTCCGCGCCTTCGGCTGGCATGTGATCGTGGTGGACGATGCGCATGACTTCGACAAGATCGAGGCGGCCTTCAACGAGGCAGAGACCATCGTGGACAAGCCCGTTGCCATCATCCAGAAGAGCGTCAAGGGCAAGGGCGTTTCCTTTATGGAAAACCAGGTAAGCTGGCACGGTGCAGCACCGAATGCCGAGCAGTATGAGCAGGGCATGAACGAGCTGCGTGCAGCGTTAGCAGAATTGGAGGGCTGAGAAATGGCTGATGTGAAGAAGAAGGCGACCCGTGAGAGCTACGGCGAGGCGCTGACAGAGCTGGCGGAGCAGTATCCCGAGCTGGTCGTTCTGGATGCAGACCTTGCGGCAGCGACCAAGACCGGCATTTTCAAGAAGGCCTATCCGGACAGATTCTTTGACTGCGGTATTGCAGAAGAAAATATGATGGGCGTGGCAGCAGGTCTTGCTGCTGCGGGCAAGATCCCGTTTGCATCGACCTTTGCGATGTTCGCAGCAGGCAGAGCCTACGAGATCGTGCGCAACTCCATCGGCTATCCGCATCTGAATGTAAAGATCGGTGCGACCCATGCCGGCATTTCCGTTGGCGAGGACGGCGCCACCCACCAGTGCAACGAGGACGTCGCTCTGATGCGTACCATCCCGGGCATGACCGTCATCGTTCCCTCGGATGATGTCGAGGCAAAGGCAGCCGTCAAGGCCGCGCTCGACTTCAACGGCCCTGTGTATATGCGATTCGGCCGTCTGGCAGCACCGGTGCTGAACGATCCGGCCACCTACAAGTTCGAGCTGGGCAAGGGCATCACGATGCGTGACGGCAAGGATATCACCATCGTTGCGACCGGCCTGATGGTCGGCGAGGCAGCCGCTGCGGCTGAGACGCTTGCGGCCGAGGGCATCGATGCCCGCGTCATCAACATCCACACGATCAAGCCCCTCGACAAGGAGCTGATCGCCAAGGCAGCGCAGGAGACCGGCAAGATCGTCACGGTCGAGGAGCACAGCATCATCGGCGGCCTGGGAAGTGCTGTTGCCGACTGCGTCACAGAGTGCTGCCCGGTACCGGTCATCAAGATCGGCGTGAACGACGAGTTCGGCCACTCCGGTCCGGCCGTTGACCTGCTCAAGGAGTTCGGTCTTTCGGCAGAGCATATCGTTGAGGTCGTCAAGAAGGCACTGAACAAGTAATTGTACAGAAAAAGCCCCTGAGCCGATACTCAGGGGCTTTTATCATGTAAATAGGACAAAAATGAGTGAAAAAACTTGTAGCATCATACCGTACCTACAACGCGGGCATATAAAAACGCCCCAAGCAAATGCTTGAGGCGTGGCGTGCCTGAAGGGACTCGAACCCCCGACCTACTGGTTCGTAGCCAGTCACTCTATCCAGCTGAGCTACAGGCACATCGTGTCAACAAATAATATTATAGCACATTTTCATCGGTTTGTCAATAGTTTTTTCAAATATTTTTTGCCTCGGAGGGGCTTTTTCTAAGCTGCCGCAGCCGGTGCTGTGGAAGGATCCCACACACAAGCCCCCGCCGGAGACACCAGCGGGGGCGTTGTTGCATGTTAGTGATTGGTTAACTATTCAGCTTAGCAATCAGGTGGTAGAACCGCCGCCAAGGGTAACGCCAGCTGCGGTCAGACTCGGCTCATTCTTAGCGTGTGCTACATCGTTACCAGTCGGATAAGAACCCCAGTAAGTGCCGTCAGAAGCAGCAGTTGCTACACAAGCGCCGCCATCGATGAAGGACTTGAAGGTGTACTTACTATTGTTGATGTCCTTGAAGTAGTTCACGATAGCATTCTTCAGATCATCGTCCCACTTGCTCTCATCGCCATCGTACTTAGAAATCGTCTCACCCTGAGAATCCAGCTCGATCAGAGAGGTGTTGATTGCGTCGAATACGTCCTTAGCGTTAGCATTCATAGCAGAAACCTTGGACTTCTTAACGTAACCCAGCAGAGACGGTACGAGGATTGCGGCCAGAACACCGATGATAGCGATTACAACGATCAGCTCAACCAGCGTAAAGCC
>JAGADP010000208.1 GCA_017828885.1 Oscillospiraceae bacterium
CATCGTACCCAGACCGCCGCTCGAAATGAACGTGCGCGCACTCTGGAACGGATAGAACTGAGCCACCCACATCTGGTGCTGGCCGACATCCGTTACGATCGGGGTATCCGCATTGGCACGCTTCGCTGTCTCCATAATGAGAGAATAGGGCGTGATGCGGTCGGTGGCGGTCACACGCTTGAACTGCTCAGCTTCCTCAGCCTTAAGCTCTGCGATGCGAGCCATCCATGCCGGATGCTTCTTCTCGCTGACAAGGTCGATCAGACGATCCAGCGCGTCCTTCATATCGCAGGCAATCCCCAGCTCTACGGCTACATTCTTGCTGATCTCAGCACTGTCGCCGTCGATATGGATGATCTGTGCCTTTCTGGCATACTTGGACACGTTACCGGTCGCTCTGTCAGAGAAACGGGCACCGATGGTGATGATGAGGTCAGCCTCATCCTGTCCCACACTCGATGCATAATGCCCGTGCATGCCCTCCATGCCGAGGTAACGGGGATTATCGACCGGAATGCAGGAGAGACCCATCATCGTGCAGCCGATCGGAGCGTCGATCTTGTTGGCAAGACGGATGATCTCATGGGAAATATCAGCGGATACAGCACCGCCGCCGAAATAAATGTACGGCTTCTCAGCCTCTGCGATCATCTGCGCAGCCTTGGTGAGCTTATCGCCCTTGGCGAGTCTCAGCGGCTTCTTCTCAACGACCGGAGACGGCTGGTAAGGACATTTTGCAATCTGAACATCCTTCGGGATATCAACAAGAACAGGCCCGGGTCTGCCGGACTTGGCAATAACGAATGCTTCACGGATGGTATCAGCGAGCTTATCGACGCTCTTCACCAGGAAGTTATGCTTTGTGATCGGCAGCGTAACGCCGGTGATGTCTACCTCCTGGAAGCTGTCACGGCCTATCAGGCTGTTGGGCACGTTACCGGTGATGGCCACAAGCGGGATGGAGTCGAGGTATGCCGTTGCGATACCAGTGACCAGGTTTGTTGCACCAGGCCCGGAGGTAGCGATGCAGACACCGACCTCACCGCTGGCACGGGCATAGCCGTCCGCTGCATGGGCAGCACCCTGTTCGTGCGCAGTCAGGACATGTTCGATTCTGTCTTTTCGGGTGTACAGAGCGTCATAGAGGTTGATGACCTGTCCGCCCGGATAGCCGAACACAGTCTTGACACCCTGCTCGATCAGGGTCTCTACAACGATATCTGCGCCAGTGAGTATCATGCTCTCATTCCTTTCTTGTCATCGAAAACAACCGGCAGTCTGTGCTTGTCCACGTACAGTCCCTGCGGTACGGCTGATTTTTTCAATGATTACTCATGATAATTATAACACTTTGCTGCAATGAAATCAAGGGGACATTGCATTTTTGATATTTTGCACAAGATTCAACTGAAAGTTTTGTTGAGAATCGGGCGCTGTTTTAGAGCTTTTTGCCACGCAGATCAATAGTCGCGGGGGATCTGCGGCGGTTTTCCAGGTTCTGCTCCTTGCGGAGGCGTCCCTTGCGGATCAGGTCATAGACCTGCTGCTCGTTGTTCGCGGCCAGTGCCTTCCGGTATTCCTCCAGATTGCCGATCAGTGTTTCAAGCTCGGTCAGAAGGCTCTCGCGGTTCTCCATGAAGAGCTCCGTCCACATCTCCTCGTTCATCGTGGCGATGCGGGTCATATCATGGAAGCTGCCGCCGGAGAAACCGCTCTCGAGCTCGATCACGGGGCTCTCCACATAGCTCGAGGAGACCACATGCGCCAGCTGCGAGGTGTAGGCGATCATCCGGTCATGCATGGCCGGGGTGGTGATAACGAACTTCCGGAAACCGATCTGATGTGCCAGGTTCTTGACCTGCGCGATCACATGCTTAGGGGTCTTCTCGGTCGGGGTCATGATGAAATTGGCGCCCTGGTAGAGATCCTCGTCCGAAACATCATAGCCTGCGCGCTCCTTGCCCGCCATCGGGTGGCAGGAGAGGTAGTGTACGCCATATGGCTCACAGAGTTCGTCCATCTCGTCCGGCAGATCCGTCTTGACGCCGCTGACGTCAATGACGATGGTGCCTTCGCTCATGGTCTTGGCATGGTCATGCATCCACTGGCGGATATGCGCCGGGTAAAGGCAGACGACGATCATGTCGTAGCCGGAGCAATCATCGGTCGCGATGCCGTCGATCACCTGCTCTTCCTGTGCCTTCTTTGCAACACTGCGGGTACGGTTCCAGCCGTCCACACTATGCTCGGTATAGGCGTGGAGCGCCTTGGCGATCGAACCGCCGATCAGACCGAGTCCGGCGATCAGGATTCTCATGATTCGTTGCCTCCTTCACTGACATTTGCGATCCGCACGATGCGGTAGTTTTTATCTTCCTGCTGCAAAGTGACCTGCATGGTCTTTGCATTGTCATTGGTAAAATTATCGGAGCGCTGCTGCCAGCTTGCCTTTTCACTGACATAGCGCACGGTGACGGTATAGGTATCCCCGCTGCGGGAGATGTCCGTAATATCCGGCGAATAGGAGAAGATCGACGGCGCTGCAGGAACATTGTAGCAGCCGCTTGCACTGTCATAATAGAACGTTTCCCCTGCTGCGTGCAGTGTGCTGAACTCCGTTTTGAAATCCGTACCGAAGCGCAACTGCGCACGGGCGAGGACATCGTTGGCCGGGATCGAAATGACATCGAAGCTCACCGGATAGCCGCTCAGGTCGTCATACATCAGAATATCGACCATCGCCGCGGAAAGCAGCGATTCTGAGCTCAGGTCAGCCGTTGTCTCAAAGGCCGGCAGATCGACCACCGCCACGGGATACAGCACCTCGACCAGGTTTTCACGAAGCGCAGAACTGCCGAAGAAACTACGAGTTTTGCCAATGATCCAGCTGATGCTGGTAACAAGTCCGACAAGCGCCAGAACAAAGCACAGGATACCGGCTAAGAAATACCAGTGGCGGCGCAGGAACTGCACCTTGAAGCCGCCCATCTCAGGCAGCGGCTCGGCCTTCATCTCTTCCAGTTCATCCGGGCTTTCGTCCAGCGCCTCACGAAAAACCGATGCGGCACCCTCCGATGCTTCCGGTTCTACCGTATCCTCGGTCTCGTCAGGATCTCCCTCTTCGGGCTCCACCTCCGGGAGTTCCGGTTCGACTGCGACAGGTGTTTCTTCCGTCGGCATCGGCGCAGGCTCCGGCTCCGGTGTTGCCTCGGGAGTTGGAGCAGGCTGTGGTTCCGGTTGAGGCTCAGGTTTTACTTCGGGCTCCGGTTCGTCTTTCTCATCGTCGTCAAACGACATCAGATTCCGGAGACGGCGCTCTTTCTTCGGCTTCTTGGCCGGCGCTGCGGGGGCGGGTGGCTCCTCCGGAGCAAGCGCTTCCGTCTGAACGGGTTCTGCTTCTTCTACAGGCTCTTCTACAGCAGTTTCTTCCTCCGAAGTCACTACTGCGGCGGGCTCCTGAAAGACATCCGCAGCTACGGCAGCCTGATCGGCGCTTTCATTCTCAGCTACGGGGGTTTCAACATGCGCAGGCTCGGCAAGCGGGTCGTTTTGCAGGAAATCCTCCGCCGAGAACATTCTCCGACTCTCCTGCTGCAAAGGCGGCACATCCAAACTCGGGACACGAAGCAGCGCGATGATGTCATCCGGGATCTGCGGCTTGTCCTCTGCGAGCGGGGTGTCCGTTTCGGCCATTTCGAGCTCATTGTAGGCTCTTTCCAGAGCATCATCCGGCGTTTCTGCAGCCGGTGCGGGCTCAGGCGCCAACGGTGCAAGCGGCACATCCTCTGCGAAGACAGGCTGTTTTTTCAGCGGGTTGCCAGGCTTGCTGACAAGATTGCGCCAGTCCGTGGAAGCACCGGATCCATTGTCGGAGGCATCCTCGCCGTC
>JAGADP010000209.1 GCA_017828885.1 Oscillospiraceae bacterium
AATAATAAAAGCGGCAGATGTGGTCTGCCGCTTTGTTCTGTAATGCTGTTTTAATCCACCGGTACGAGCGGCGTCCAGTTCAGGCCGTCATCCTGAAGCTCATTGCCGTTGGAGACATCGCCGGTGTTCGCCTGCGTGGTCGTCTCCGTGACGGTCTCTGTGGACTTGCCAGGCTTTTCGGCCGTGGTCTGTCCGTCTATGGCGATCACAGTATCACCGGACGGCGCCGTGGTCGAAGCCGGCTTGGTGCTTTCGGCTGATTCGGAAGCTGCCGCTGTCGTTTCCGCTGCGGTCGTTGTTTCGGATGTCGGCTGTGTCTCGGTCGTCTCCGCCGGGGCTGTCGTCTCCTCGGATGTGGTCTCGGCTACGGTCGTTTCCGTAACGGTGGTCTCGGATGCGGAGCTGCTCTCCGGGGCATCGGTCTTTTCGCCTTCGCAACTGCACAACAGTAGGCAGAGCACCGCTGCGGCTGCAAGAATTCTCTTCATAGTATCCTCCTGACTGTGGCCTTGTCACAATATGACAAAGCGGGTCGTGATCTGTGGGTCGTAGAACGGGCAGCCGAACGCATTCATGATCGTGATGAGCCGGTTCAGATCCGGGGCGATCATGTTCCAGCTGCAATCAAACAGCACGGACTGCGGCGTTGTCAGCACGGTGAAGGAACCGTTGCTGCTTTCGTAATTATAGGCATCGAGCTGCTCATAATCGGTGAATTCCTTTTGGATGTGCTGGAGAATGGTCTCGATCGGCAGCGTGCAGAGCCCTGCTGTCGGCTGTTCCTCGAGGCAGGTGTGCTCATAGACCGCCTGCGGCTCGATGTCAACGCCTTCCTCATATTTCCAGAATGCCATATATCTTCCCATGATACAACTCCTATCGCGCCGTTACGATGCACGCAGCATCAGAACGGTAAACAGGATGCTCGGCAGCAGGACGATGACTGTATTGCGCACCATGCGTCTGCGCAGACGGCGCCACTGAAAGTCCGAGATCGCGCTGACCTTCGGGATCTTGAGGATGTCGAGGATCAGCACTGCTGCCAAGAAGATGAAGTAGCAGTTGACGATGAACAGATAGCTCGCCCCCGCGAGCATCCGCCATTCCATATGCGCCAGCGCAAAACCGCAGGTGCATACCGGCGGCATGAGTGCCGTTGCGATGGCCACGCCGGGGATGATGTTGGTCACCTTGTCCTTGCGTGTGCTGCCGATGATGCCGGCAAAGCCGCCCGCTGTGGCGATGATGACGTCATAGACGGAGGGCTGTGTACGCGCCAGCAGCTCCGTGCTGGGTTTGTCGATCGGTGAGAGCAGAAAGTACAGCGTGGATACGATCAGGCTGATGATGACCTGGATCAGGAAGCCGTACAGATGCCGACGGAACCGCGAGGAATCCGCCGAAGCGACGCTGTACGCCATCGCCAGGATGCTGCCCATGAGGGGCGAGATCAGCATGGCGCCGATGATGACGGCGGTCGAGCCGGTGTTCAGTCCGACCGAAGCGATCAAGATCGCACAGATCAGGATGCACATATTCGTGCCGGTCACCTGTCCGCCGGAGAGGATGCGGCTTTTGATCTCGTCGTGGGTGGCCGTGTCCTCATGCAGGCTGAATGCCTTTTTGAAGGAACGGGTCAGTTCTTTTTTGAATAAGCTCATGCGGTCTCCTTTCAGAAGATGCACAGGGCGGATGTTTGACATTCTATGATAGCATGAAGCGAAGCGGGATGCTATCATCGCCCGATATGCAGGGAGCAGAGCTATGATCTGCGGATCTGCAAGGGCATAATTCATTATACCATACTTTCCCACAAAATGCAAGCGGAATGAAAAAGAGGGAGTGCCTAAATAGGGATTTTTGATTCTGGGGGAAGTCTCCTGTAGGCCGCCCCGACCCGCCGTGGGGCTAACGTCCCACATTCTATTTACATTCTATGCCCTGCATATCGAAATCCGGGGTATAGCTGCTTGAAGCTGAGGACTTTTCCTGCGTGAAGCCCTGAAAGCCGAGCGCTGCCGCCGTATCCGCCACGGAGCGGTATTCCATCTTCGTGATGCGGCGGTTCAGCTCCGGATACTGTGCATCCTCGTGCATGGGCGTGTACTGCGCCATCAGGCTGAGGAGGAATGCATCTGTTCCAAAGCGCTCCGCTAAGTGCCGCAGCAGTGCGATGGACTCATGCCGATGGCCGGGGAGCACCAGATGCCGCACGATACAGCCCTTTTGCAGCAGGTCGCCGTCAAACACGGGCGTGCCCGTCTGGCGGAGCATCTCGGTCAGGGCTGCTTCGGCGATCTCGGGATAGTCGGGCGCATTGGCGTAGCGGCGGGCTGTCTCGCTGTCATAGAATTTGTAGTCCGGGAGGTAGATGTCCACCAGCCCCTCCAGCGCCCGCAGTGTTTCCGGGAGCTCGTAGCCGCCGGAATTGTAGACGACCGGGATGTGAAGCGCGGGCTTTGCCGCTTCAAGGGCAGGGATGACCCACGGCAGGAAATGCCCCGCCGTGACGAGGTTGATGTTGTGCGCGCCCTGCTCCTGGAGCTCGAGGAAGATCTCCGTCAGGCGCTCTGTGGTGATGTCCATGCCGGTCAGCTCCGCCGAAATGACGCCGTTCTGGCAGAAGCGGCAGTGCAGCGCGCAGCCGGAGAAGAACACCGTCCCCGAGCCCTGTGTCCCGCTGATGCACGGCTCCTCCCAGTGGTGGAGCGCCGCCCGGGCTGCCCGGATGGTGTCGCGTCCGCCGCAGACGCCTGCCCGCTGTGTCCGGTCGGCACCGCAGCGCCGGGGGCAGAGCGTGCAGTGGGTCACATCAAACGTCAGCACCGCAGATCTCCGTGATCGCCAGCGCCATCATCTCGGCATCGAGCAGCAGGTGGGACTTGCGGATATACTCCTCCGCGCCGTGCATGTGGATGTCCACGCCGGGGAAGACCGATCCGAACGCCACGCCGCCCTCGATGTGGTGGACATACGTCCCGCCGCCGATGGCAAGGCACTTTCCGGGTTCGCCGGTCACGTTCTCATAGACCCGCAGCAGCGCCTGCACGAAGTCGGACTTCTCGTCGGTGTAGTGCGGCGCATCGCAGAGCACATCCATCACCGAAACGGGCGCAAGTGCCTCCTGCATCGCCGCCACGAGGGCTTTTCCTTCGCAGCAGACCGGGAAGCGGATGTCGTTCCATGCAGT
Source organism: Oscillospiraceae bacterium (assembly GCA_017828885.1). Classification (GTDB taxonomy): domain Bacteria; phylum Bacillota; class Clostridia; order Oscillospirales; family Ruminococcaceae; genus UBA3855. Next base: position 3,191 of record JAGADP010000209.1, read on the forward strand.
CATGGAGGTCTCGTTCAGTTCCATCACGCTCAGCAGCAGCGTCAGACCGCCGGACAGCTCGTCCGAAGCGGCGATCCCCGGTGCACTGCCGTCCGTCTCGCCGTAGGGGTACAGCTCCGCCAGACGGCGGATCGTCTTGCCCTGCTCACCCGGCAGCGGCAGCAGCGACAGCAGCTCGAGGAGCAGCGTCAGGGCGTTCTTGCCGAGCTCCGGGGTCGAGGCATGGGCATTTTTGCCGTCTACATGGATGTGCAGCAGTCCTTGCTCGTCCTCATGTGCAGCAATGACCGTGCCGGGGTATTCCTTGACGCGGGTCGCAAGGAAGGTGTCGATGGAGACCCCGCAGACCACCGCTTCCGCCGCGGCAGGCACGGCATTGATAGCGCCGCCCGCTTTCAGGGATACGACACGGCTCTTGCCGTCGTTGAAGTCTGCCGTCAGCCGCAGCCGGATATTGCCTTTTTCAAGGTTGATGACCGGGTATTCGCCGTCCGGTGTGAATACGAGCGGTGGCATCGTGCGATGCTGCATATAATACGCCAGATCGCCGGAGCCGTTCTCCTCATTTGTGCCGAAGATGAACCGCACGCTGTCTTTCAGCGGGATGCCGAGCTCCTTGACTGCGCGCATGGCATAGAGCGCTGCCACGGCAGGCCCCTTGTCGTCCGAGGTGCCGCGGCCGTAGAGCATGTCGCCGTCCTCGGTCAGCGTGAACGGGTCATGCAGCCAGCCGTCGCCCTCCGGCACGACATCGAGGTGTGCCAGAATGCCCAGCTTCTCCGGTGCATTGCCGAGCGTCGCGCTCCCGGCATACCAGTCGGCATTGTCCGTCGAAAAGCCGTAGCTCCCGCATTTTTCCAGCATATAGGCCAGCGCCTTTGCCGGCTCCTCACCGAATGGCGCGTTCTCCTGCGTCTTGCCCTGCACGCTGCGGATGCCGATAAGCGCCGCAAGGTCGGCGACCATTTCGTCCTGATGGGCTTCTACCCATGCGTGAATTTGCTCCTGATACTGCATGTTAGTATCCTCCAATCTGTGTCATCTTTCGGCCAGCTATCGCTGGCTTAGGAGGGGCTTCTCGCCCCTCCTAAACCTCCCTCGGCAGGAGGCTGAGCCTCCTGCACCTGCATCTTTTTCGGCTTCTAACAAATCACGCCCCGGGATGGGGCGTGACAGAGTGTTTACTTCTCAATAATTTCATCATGATGTGCCTGGAGGGACTTCACACCGAAGTGCTTGTTCTCCTTCAGGGTGCGGATGCCCTCGGCGGAAGCCTTGGCCGCAGCCATCGTGGTGATATACGGGATGCGGTGCTTGATGGCAGCCTTGCGGATGTAGCTGTCATCGTGGCGGCTCTCCTTGCCGACCGGCGTGTTGACGATCAGGCTGATCTCGCCGTTGGCAATGCTGTCGCCGATGTTCGGACGGCCGCCCTCGTACATCTTGAAGATGCGCTCGCACGGGATGCCCTCTGCCTGGAGCAGCTTATAGCACTTGTGCGTTGCCAGGATGCGGAAGCCCAGCTCGTGGAAGGTACGTGCCAGCTCCGGCAGCTCAGGCTTGTCTCTCTCGCAGACGGACAGGAGCACGGTGCCTTCGGTCGGGAGCTTGGTCTGGGTGGCCTCCTGCGCTTTGTAGTAGGCCTCGCCGAAGCTCTCGGAGATGCCGAGCACCTCACCGGTGGAACGCATTTCCGGTCCGAGCAGCGGGTCTACTTCCTGGAACATGTTGAACGGGAAGACAGCTTCCTTCACGCCGTAGTGCTTGATGATCTTGTCCTTGAGTGCCGGTACCGGAGACGGTCTGCCGGTGATGCTCGAGGTGATGATCTCGGTGGCGATCTGTACCATGTTGATGGAGCATACCTTCGATACGAGCGGCACGGTTCTGGAGGCTCTCGGGTTGGCCTCGAGCACATAGACCGTATCGCCCTCGATGGCGTACTGCATGTTCATCAGACCGCAGACGCCCATTTCTACAGCGATCTTGCGGGTGTAGTCCTTGATGGTCGCGATCTGTGCATCCGTCAGGTTCTTGGACGGCAGGATGCATGCGGAGTCACCGGAGTGAACGCCGGCAAGCTCGATATGCTCCATGACAGCCGGAACGAAGCAATGGGTGCCGTCGGAGATGGCATCTGCCTCGCACTCGGTCGCGTGGTTCAGGAAACGGTCGATCAGGATGGGTCTGTCCGGTGTCACGCCGACAGCAGCGCTCATGTAAACACGCATCATCTCGTCGTCGTGAACGATCTCCATGCCGCGGCCGCCGAGTACATAGGACGGACGCACCATGACCGGATAGCCGATCTCGTTGGCGATCTTCAGGGCTTCATCGACATTG